>DATBEI010000174.1:0-18779 GCA_036269595.1 Candidatus Sulfotelmatobacter sp. | reverse complement strand
ATCCACGCCACCATCAATTGTTCGCCGGCCGATGCCTTGGGCGCAAACTCCTTAGCCTTGGCTCGCGCAGCGCTTACTTCCTGCGGATTGGTGCTGTTAAAGGCGATCCACGCCCAGCCGACGGCGAGGCTGGGATCCTCTTTCACGGCCGCGCGCCAGTCATCGTTGCAGCGCTCCAGATAAAGATTCTCGTAGTCCTCCATTCCCTTCTGGTAAAGTTCGCGGGCTTTGGCGGACGACGTGGTGACGGGCAGCGCGATCGAATCGCCCTTTTTCAAATGATGAGCAAAGAGCGGCGCGGTCAGACAAAGAGCGACAGCGAAAACGGCACTGATAGAAATGCAGGCCTTAGTCGACGAGTTGCGGCGCATCCAGTTCTCCCGTACAGAGCTTAGTAGGAAAGCCGATTACGAGAAGAGGGTAACATTGGCGTAACCGGGGCACGAGGTGACGAAAGGCGTAGGGCGGCTGGTGCGCCTTCTTATTGGTGAGTATCTGATTGTTGATTTGCAAGGCCCCAACGATACTGCCGATTCTTCAATTAGCAATCAAAAATGATCAATCAGAAATCCCTGTCCTTCGCCGATTCCGGCTGTCCCTGCCCTCTGGTTACTTGTCATGGTTTCTGATTCACGGTGCAATGGGCTTTGAGGTGCTTATGAGAGGCGCGTTCGGATTCCTCAGCCTGGTCATTGTGCTGGGTATTGGTATGTACATTTATTCGAAGCAGGCGCAGAGCAGCTCGGCTGCCGCCGGGGCGAATAACCCGAAGGCTGCGATTAACATTACCGGGGTGAGGAGCGATCTGATCAGCATCGCGTCGGCGGAGCGGCGGTACTACGCAACCGAAGCCAAATACGCGTCGCTCGACGAACTCATTTCGAGCAATTACATTACAATGGCACGGCAGCGTCCGCCATATTCGTATGAAGTGCAGGTCAGCTCCAGCGGATTTCGCGCGGTGGCAACGCGGTCCGGCGACGCTGAGGCGGGAACTCCAGCCGAACTCTCAGTCGACGAGAATATGGAATTTTCGCAGCAGTAGGATGAGCAATTCTCAGTTCTCAGTTCCCAGTTCTGAGCTTTGGAGCATCAGCTCTCAGCAATTCGGCGCCTTCGAATCTTTCCGCTTTAGTTCCCTGCTTATTCCGCTTCGGCTTCGCCTTCGCTCGACAGCCGAGGCGACTGTCGCTACGTAATTCGCTATTGCAGAGCCACCTTCATATCCAGGTTGTGGGCGAGAAACGACAGGTTATCCGTCGTCTCGTCGATCAGCTTTGTGATCGATTTTCCGGCGCCGTGGCCGGCTTTGGTCTCGATGCGAATTAAGACGGGCGCAGGTCCGGCCTGATCGGCCTGCATGGTAGCGGCGAACTTGAAGCTGTGTCCGGGAACCACGCGGTCATCGTGATCGGAAGTTGCGATCAGCGTGGGCGGATACTTGGTTCCCGGCTTCAGGTTGTGCAGGGGCGAGTAGGCGTAGAGCGCTTTGAATTCCTCGGGATTGTCGGAGGAACCATAGTCGGAGGTCCACGCCCAGCCAATCGTGAATTTGTGAAAGCGGAGCATATCCATGACTCCGACCGCTGGCAGCGCCGCTCCAAACAGATCGGGACGCTGGGTTTCGCAAGCACCGATCAGCAAACCTCCGTTGCTGCCGCCGCGAATGGCGAGCTTCGGCGTGGAAGTGTATTTGTTGGCGATCAGCCATTCCGCGGCAGCAATGAAGTCGTCGAACACATTTTGCTTTTTCAGTTTCATCCCCGCCTGATGCCACTCTTCGCCGTACTCGCCGCCTCCGCGCAGGTTGGGCTGCGCATAAACGCCTCCCATCTCCAGCCAGACAATATTGGGGACGGAGAACGATGGCGTCAGGGAAATGTCGAATCCGCCGTAGGCGTAGAGCAGCACGGGATTCTGGCCGTCGAGCTGAATTCCCTTTTTGTAGGTGAGGAACATGGGAACGCGGGTGCCGTCTTTGCTGTTGTAGAAAACTTGCTTAGTCTCGTAGCGAGAGGGATCGAAGTCGACCTTAGGCTGGCGGAAGACGCTGCTCTTGCCCGACGCAGGATCGTAACGATAGATCGTCGTCGGCGAAATGAAACTGGTGAACGCGTAGAAAGTTTCCTTGTCCTTGCGCTTGCCGCCGAAGCCTACGGCGGTGCCGATGCCGGGTAGGTCAACGTTGCGCAGGTGCGCGCCCTTGAGATCGTAGACGCGAACTTCGGCGCGGGCGTCTTTGAGATAGCCGAGCAGGAAGACATTGTCGACCAGCGTAGCGGACTCGAGCTTGTCGGCGCTTTGCGGAACCACAGTCTTCCAGCTAGCGCGCTCAGGATGCCGCGTGTCGATAGCGATGACGCGGCCGCGGGGTGCGTCGAGGTCGGTGTGCAGCCAGAACACCGGGCCGTCGTTGTCGATGAAGCGATACTCGGCGTCGAAATCGTCGAGCAGCTTTACGACTTGCGAATCAGGCTGAGTGAGATCTTTATAGTAGAGCCGCGTCTTGGGCGAGGTACCCTGCGAGACTTCGATGACGAGATAGTGGCCGTCGTCGGTGACGGCGCCGCCGAACAGTAATTCTTTGTTGTCAGGGCGCTCGTAGATGAGTTGGTCGTCACTTTGCGCGGTGCCCATGCGGTGGTAGTAGAGCTTTTGAAAATAGTTAGTATCGCGCATGGCGGCGCCGGCGGGCTCGTCGTAGCGGCTGTAAAAAAATCCCTTGTTGTCCTTGGTCCACGACGCGCCGGAGAACTTCACCCACTTTAAGTCGTCGGAGAGATCTTTGCCCGTATCGATGTTGCGCACGTGCCACTCGGTCCAGTCAGAACCGGAGGTGGCGATGCCGTAAGCCATGAGTTTGCCGTCATCGGAGATGGCGGTAGCGGCCAGCGCGACGGTGCCGTCAGAGGAGAGCGTGTTGGGATCGAGCAGCACGCGCGGCTCGGCATTCAGTGAGTCGGCGACGAGAAGCACGTTCTGGTTCTGCAATCCGTTGTTGTGCTCGAAGAAGTAGCGGCCGCCTTCCTGCTCGGGCGCAGTGAAGCGCTCGTAATTCCAGAGCTTGGTCAGGCGATCGTGAATCGCCTGCCGGTGCGGCAGTTGCTCAAGGTATCCGAAAGTCAGCTTGTCTTCGGCTTCAACCCAGGCGTGGGTTTCGGCGGAGTCGGTGTCTTCAAGCCAGCGGTAAGGATCGGCAACTTTCGTGCCGTGGTAATCATCGACCTGATCGCTCCGGCGGGCTTGAGGATAAATCAGCGGCGTGGACTGAGCGGCGGAGAGCGCCGTCATTGCGGACAGGAAGAACACGACGGTGGCGTAGCGAGCGAGATGCATGGAAGCCTCTTAGAAATGGATCAAAAGGAGCGGTTCATTTTGCCTGAGATGGAACAGCAAGTATAGCGATTCATACGTGATCACGCTGCAGCATTGGCCCTTCCGCGAAAAAGCCCCTGCCAGAGCAGGGGCCCGGTTAAAGACTCAGTGGCTAGAAGGTAATCTTCGCGGCAAACTGCACACCGCGCGGACCTCCTCCGCCTAGGAACGGGTTGCCGATGCCTACGTCGCCAGTTGCGGTGAGGGAGTAATATCCGCTGTGCCGGCCAGTGGCGGCGTCGGGCGAGCCGATGTCGCCGATGAAGTTGGGCAACAGCGGACTGGAAAAGTTGGGATGGTTGAGCAGGTTAAAGAACTCGGCGCGGAGCTGCATCACGACGTGCTCCGTCAGTTTGGTGTCTTTGAAAACCGAGAAGTTGAATTCCTTGAAACTTGGTCCCTTCAACGAATTGCGGCCGAGATTGCCGAAATGGCGCGTTCCGGGCACGCAATTGGTTTCATCGGAGCTGCCGTCGTTCCCTTGCGGGTTTCCCCAAGTGCATGGGGCAGCAAAAGATGCCAGGTTCAGATACTGCGCCGGATTGCTGGAATATTGCATCGGACCGATGATGTCAGGCCGGTCATAACCTTCGCCGGCTCCGGAATAGTCTCCTTGAAATTCATAGTTCAGGTGCCAGGGTTGGCCGTCTTGCAAGTTGACGACGCCGTCGAAGCCCCAGCCATTTTTGAGCTTGGGCAAGGCGCCGCCCATGCGCGGAAATTGGTAGGTGAAGTTCCAGGTAAAGCGGCGGCGAATGTCGAAGCTGGAGTTTCCGCGATCCCCCGCAGGGTTGGTGCTGTTCTGCGGCTGCGCTTGATTCGGCTCGAAATCTTCCAGATCACTGGCGGTGTCGATCGAATGCGACCAGACGAAGTTGGCCTGCGAGGTCAGGCCGTGCCAGGCGCTGGTCCGCAAACTGGCTTGGAGCGCGTTATAAATGGAGTTGGCCGAAGACTTTTCCTGATTGACATAGAAGAAATTCGAATATTGGCGTGGCACGCCGTAACCGGATGGACAATACACATTGTGAACGTGATCCGGAACGCAAGCCAGATCGGCAGCGGTGATTTGCGCCTGACTGGGCTGATTGATGTCGAGGAACTGGAAGAGCTTGGTCCCCTTGGCTCCCACATAGCCAACCTGCAAGACCGTTTTGCTGCCCAGTTGTTGTTGAAAGTTCAGATTGAAATTCTGGACGTAGGGAGTTCGCATTTTCGGATCGACGGAGAAGAAATCTCCTTCCGGAGCATAGCCGGCATAAACAGGCTGGCCTGCACTGATGGGTAGTACGTTGCCTGCTGGATCAGTCGCCACGCTGCCAGTATCGAGCGCTTGCGAGCCTGAACCGGGATAGGCGGGTCCGGGACAGAAAATGCAATTCCAAGGCAGATGTCCAAGGAACATGTCCTGGGAAAAAGCGTCGTAGAACAGTCCCCATCCGGCGCGAACGACGGTCTTTCCCTTGCCCGTCACGTCGTATGCAACGGCGAGGCGGGGCGCGAAGTTGTTGAAGTCTTTCCCGTACAACTGGCCCGTCTGGTCGTTGCTGCCGCCGTTCGCGGGATTGAAAGTGTAGAACAGGCCGCTCTTCTCGCCAGTCACTCCAAAGTAATCCCAGCGTACGCCGTAGTTCAGGGTCAGCCGCGAGGTTGCGCGGAAACTGTCCTGCACAAACAGTCCGTCGCTGTTTTGGAAGGTATGCCTTCGGGAATCACCCGCGACTTGGTTCCCTCCATCAGGAATTCCTTGCAGAAAGCTCGACAGGTCCGTGAAGCTCAACGTACCGCGAAAATTGTGATCGATCACCTGCATGATGGTGGTACGGCGGAATTCGTACCCGAATTTCAGATCGTGTTTTCCCGACTTCCAGGAATAGTTATCGACGAAATGCCAGTTAGAATCCACGCGATTGCGCGGTATGGAAGTGGTTGCACCTATCTGAGAAAAACTAGACTCGGTAGATAAAGCGCCATCAAAGCTGATGGCCGGAAGGCCGCCGTCGTAAGCACCAACGCCGGTATCCAAGCCGATGGAGTTGGGATTGAAGTTTTTGTCCTGAGGGAAGAAACCCTCGGCAAAGCGGTTCCATCCCAGGCGAGCTTCGTTCACCTGATTGGAGTTGACCACTTTTACGTACGAGAGTGCGATCAGTTGCACGCGGGTGGGAGTCGCCGTATTGAAGCCGGGAAGCAAGCCTCCAGCCAACTGCGCGAAAGGGAAACTCTGGCTGCTGTCGCCGAAGTAGTAGCGACCCGTCAGCATATTGTTAGCATTGAAATTCTGGTCAATCTTTCCGATAAAACTGTCCACGCGGTTGAAGAACGACGTAGAGGTGGAAAGATTGCTGGCGCTGCATCCGGTGATAGTAGTAGCAACGCCGGCAATATTGGGTTTCGGCCACGGGTTGCGGGCCAGCAGGGCAGTCATTACGGGATTCACAGTTCCGCCGCCAGCCACAATGCTCGCCTCGGTCGCCGCGATTGCTGTCGGGTCGGGAACGCACGTCGCTCCCGCTTGTGAGCCATTTTCGCGCTGGCCCTCGTAATCGGCATAAAAGAAAGTCTTGTCCTTGACGATAGCCCCGCCCAGCGCGCCTCCGAATTGATTGTTATTGAATGGGCTCTTGGGATCGGGAGCGAAGTTGAAATAGTTGCGAGCCCCGAGTTTGCCGCTGCGAAAATATTCCAGCAGCGATCCGTGCCAGTCGTTGGTGCCACTTTTGGTGACGATGTTGATGACCGCGCCGCTGTTGCGGCCATATTCCGCCTCGTAGTTGGAAAGAACACGCAACTCAGCCACCGCGTCGAGCGGAAGGATAGTGGCGGGATCACCGAATACGCCGGCTTCGTTGATGGCGGGATCATTGCGGTATCCGTCGTTCATGTCGGTGCCGTCGAGCAGGAAATTGTTCGATCGCCCGCGAGACCCGTTCATGGAGAACGTTCCGTACGAACCGGGCGAATCAGA
Organism: Candidatus Sulfotelmatobacter sp.; assembly: GCA_036269595.1. Taxonomy (GTDB): domain Bacteria; phylum Acidobacteriota; class Terriglobia; order Terriglobales; family Acidobacteriaceae; genus Sulfotelmatobacter. The sequence continues at coordinate 12,436 of DATBEI010000174.1, read as the reverse complement.
AATCTGGTCAGGCGAGCCGGCAACGCCGGGATTCAAATAAATAAGCTTCTGATAGTCGCGTCCATTGACAGGAAGACTCTCGATCGTATCCGCCGTCAGCGTTCCACCCAGTTCGGCGGAGGTGGTCTCGACCTGAGGCAAGAGATCGCCCGCGACCTCGACGACACTCGAAACCTGTCCGGCCTTCAGCGAAGCATCGACACGCCGCTCGGTGGCCACGTCGACGTTCACGCCGGTGGCAACGAAGGTCTGGAATCCAGTCTGGACGACCGAGACCGTATAAGTTCCAACCGGCAATTCGGAAATGGAATAACTGCCATCTGCGCTGGTTTCAGCGGTGCGCTCCAGTCTCGTGCCAACATTCTTCGCGGTCACCTTTGCTCCGGAAATAACAGCGCCGGAAGGGTCGGTCACGGTTCCGAGGATGGTTCCACGGAAGGTCTGCGCCGACATACTCAATGCGGCTAGAAGAACGAAAACCAGGGTGATGCGCGCTCTCATGTAGTGGTTCTCCTTGACATCGATCGTTGGAGGAATGTTGGTGCTCTCGCGGCAGGTCCGATTGCATCAGCCGATTTCTGGGACGGCCAGCAACTGGGTGAGTCAGGTAAAGCCCAAACTCGCGAGAATCAGCGAAAAAACAGTATCCAAAGCGCATCGTTACAGTCAACCAAGGAGTTGTGAATGGGAGGGATAGATTTCGTGAATAAGGCTGACGACTGCCTAGGCGTCTGCGGAAAAACTCCCTTCGCTGCGACAAAGCGACCACAGGGGCTGAAGCCCACATTGTTTCTGCGCGCTTTAAGCGGCGCTAAAGCGCCGCTCTTCCAGGAAGGCAGCTACATTTAGGAGTTTTCCGCAGTCTGCTAGAAGGTGAACGCGATGCCGCCGCGCACGGAGCGAGCGGATTGCACGAGATAAACCGTTTGGCCGTCCTGGCCGAGCACAGGAACGTAACCTTGGGCGAGAAGATTCCGCACATCAATGATCGCTTCCACGTGCCCGCCAAGACTCGGAATCGGCTGGCGGATGAAGATGTTGAGGAACGGATCGCTTTGACCTGGTGAGGCGTTAAACATATCGACCGGAGTAATGCCGGAACCATTCACCCAGCGGTACGAGGTAATCCAGTGCGTTTTGGTATGCGCGGTGGTTCCACTCAACTTCACCGCAACCGCGTGCCGGCGCTGCGTTCCCAGAAACTGCTGCGCTTGCTGCAAACTTACGTCAGGGCTAGCGAGATTAACCACGCCGCCGAAGGCATAATCCAGCGTCGCCGTCAGGTCATCGGAAACTCTACGCTGGAGCACGACCCGCAGGCCGTTCGTATCGAGCGTTTTGCCGGTATAGCTGAACGTGCCAGACGAAACGTCGGGAAGAATAAATCCGCCGACGGCAGTGGCGTCGCCGGTGCCGAGCAGAGCCGGATCTTCCACGCGATCGGCATAAGCCGCAATTTGCAGATTCGTTTTGCCGGCGCGGTGCGACACACTCAATTCGTGATGATGGGCGCTTTCCATCTTGGGCGCGAAATTGAGCAGGCTCACGCGCGGATTCGATTCACTCAGGTCGGCCGGAGCAGAATCGAAACCTTTTTCTATGCGCAAATCGGGCCGGGAGGTGGCGTAATCGTACTCCAGAACCGTGTTGGGCGAGAGGTGAAGATCAGCGGAAGCGTACGGACGAAATGCCGTTGCATGTCCCAGGAACTGGATGCTCTGCACTGCACTTCCAAAGGTCAAATCCAAGGCGTCGCCGACCGTGAAGTTGTCTCCGGCTGAAAGATCGAGAGCCTGCAGCGCCGCATTGTGCAGGTTAGGATCGGACGGCGAGAACCTGCGCACCGTCAACCCGAGCGTGGGCGACGAACCATCCGGCAAACGATGCGTATAGGTGGTGCGAAGCACGCCACCCGGAAGATTGCTGCTTCCATAGCCCACGTCGCCGCTGAAGGAAAGATGTCCCTCGGAAAAGATGGAGCGCTCGAGCGTAAAGCCCGTGCTCATGTCCGATCCAGTGCCATAGCCGCCCGCCGCAGATCCGGCTAGAAAAGAGATCGTGCCGCTCACTTCGTGATTCTGTTTCTCAGCGGGATCCTGAATTCCGTTGGGAAGTGGATCGTCAAAAACGCGCAGGATGGGGCGGTTGGCGACCGAACGCAGCGTCCACTTCCAGTCATCCTCATCGGGCAAGGGACGCGCGGGACCAAGTTGCATCACGCCCAACAACGTGCTCAGAGTAACGTTCACGTTGAGCCGGGCGCCGGAGTGCAGAACTTTTTCGCGCAGCGCCGGCAGGAAGGAAGGCGCGCTGAATTTGAGAGTGTAGGAACCGGGCACCAAACCAGTGGCCGTGAAGTATCCAGCGCCGTCAGTGAATACGGTGAGAGAACGATTGGCCGCCCCGAGAATCTCAACCACCGCGCCCATCTGAGGAATACCGGAATTATCGCGTACGTATCCCGAAATCGCCCCGGGCCGCTCTGTGGCCCAGACGGGAATCGACAATCCCAACAAGATTGCCCAGGTTCCGAGGTTCCTCAGTCTCAGGTTACGCGCTCTCACTCTGCCCACCCCCGTGGGGAATCCGGGAGCCGCTCGTTATTCCACGGCGAACAGCGCCGACGGATTAACGGTCTGCTTCGAGATATTATCGTTCACCTTAATTTCAATCTTGTACGTGCCAGGTTGAAGATTCGCGGCCACGATCGACTTTTGCAGCGTGACCTGTTCGCCAACATTACCCATCGTGTCGGTGCTTTCCGTCTTCTGCACGACCTGTTTATTGGTCGCAAGATTGGTGATGTCGTATTCAAACGTGGCGGAAGGCTTGTGCGTCTTCTCGTCGACACCAAGATTATAGACCTGCATCCAGAAATTCAGTTTAGGATCTCGATCCCTCTTGAAAACCGCCGGCTTGCCATCGGACGGAGCCACCCGAGGCCGCACCTTCGTCGTACCAATAACGAAGTTTCCGGTCCCGATGTCCTTGGTAGGCACCGGCTCCATCACGTCCGCGACCACAAGACTGGAAGTCGAGAGTTTGTCATCGGAAAATTCCGGAACCTTGATGCTGCGGCTCCAAATCCCTTTGCGGTCTCCGTTTACGTCTTTCACTGCCACATAAAGCTTGTACAGGCCCGGACGCAGCGGCAGCGCCTTAGTGTATATCTGGGAGTTCTGCGCCGTGCGCGGCAAAAGTTCCGCAGGCACGTCGACCTGCACCGTGTCTTCAAACGTCTGCACAACTTTTCCAGTCAGCGTGGTCAGGCGCGCGAAAATGTTGACTGTGCCGCGCTGGATCCCGTCTTTATTGACGAAGGTGATGTCGCGATTCTTCATCTGAATCGCAATCGGAACCAACACCGTGTCGCTCGTGACTTTCACGAAGTCCGAGCGAACATCAAACGGCATCGGATTCAGAATGACCTTGGAGTTCACTTCCTCTTCCAGGTCCGTGAACTTGACCTTGGGCGCGGCCTGCAGTTTCGCGAACTGCTCCAACCGATCGAATTCCTTGGTCTGCTGCATCGAGCTTTCCGGGCCCATGCCCAGGCGCTCAATTCCGTTGCCGGTAAAGCGCTGCGATTTATTTGCCATTCCCATCTGCTCGTAGAGCGTGAGGCCGGCGTTCGGCGTCATGAGCAACGCGTCCTTTTCGGAACGATCCATGGTCATGTGGTACTCGCCGCACATGCAGGGGTCAACGAACTCCATGATTACTTCCTGGCCGATACCTTCGATATACCGATAGCGCCAGTCTTCAAACGGGAAGGTTGAAGTCTCGCCGCCGCCTTCATCCATGGGGCGTTCGTAGGTTCCCCCGGAAGGATGGGAGTCGATCTCATCCGGCTTGCCGAAAACGATGTACATGCGGCCACGATCGGTCTTCCATCCCGGCACGCCCGCCGCGAAGTGCTCGTTGGCGTAGGCGATGCGCTGGTAGTGCTCTTCCTTGTATTCGTTTTCTTCTGTGTCTGGCGTGGGATCGCGGCGCTGCCAGAAAGCCTCAATGAAATTGTCGCGCTCCTCGTCGTTCGAAAGCTGCTTAAAAGCGGCGCGTTCTTCGTCGGTGATGATCCAGACCACGTCCTCTTCCAGCCATTTCTTGTAAGGCTTGCTCAATTCTTGCTTGAGGGCGCGCTGATTCTTCTTTTTCTGCTTCTCGGTGTTGGGACGGGTCAGAGGGTCGACGGCATCGGGCGCCGGTTTGGCCTGCGCGGGATCGCTTTGCGCAGCAGCCGGCTGCGCTGGTGCTGACGTTGCCGCATCATTGGCAGGCTTATCAGCAGGCGGCTGGGCAGGTTGATCCTGGGCAACAGCCCCGGCCACCAAAAGACCACCGGAAACAAGAAGAATTCGAAAAATAGCTTGAGGCGAAACTACCCGGAACATGAGAGGGACTCCTGCCAAGACAACTAGTCTGCCTATTTTAGGCCTGTTTGTCGTTCGAAAGCAAGGTTAAGTCGTGCCCGGAGAATCGATTGAACCACGTTGCAACTGTCATCTAGGAAGCGGCAGAGGGCCAGCCGAGTTGCCCGAGGATGCACCAAATTGTATAGCTGCAAAAGGCAGGGGTGGCCGGGCTATAATAATCGTTCCGGGGGCAGTCACCAATTCCCACGCGTAATGAGTCTTGGACACGTCCGCATTCTCTCTGAACTGGAACTTTTTCGGAGCAAGGATCGTAACAGAAGGTGTGTGTCCGTCACTCGAACCGGGGCAAGCGGTGTCCATTCGCCTTAGAAAAAGGTTTTGGCAGCTTGAAATTTGGGAATAAAACGTCCCCAGGGTGGCAGGATACATGACAGTGTGGAAGAAAATTGCGATCGGGGTTGGTATTGCGATTTTACTCGCAATCATTGTCGGTTTTACCGTTCATCAAAGCAGCAAGAATGTAGCCACAGTCCAAACCGGAAAAGTGCAGCGGCAGGATCTGGCGACCGTAGTGAGTGCATCTGGAGAAATCAAGCCGAAGAATTACGTGAACGTCGGGGCCAATGCTTTTGGAAAGATCACCCACTTGAATGTGAAAGAGGGTGATCGCGTAAAGAAGGGTCAATTGCTGGCGCAACTGGAAAACGTGCAATCCACGGCCGATGTGAGCGCGAACGAAGCCTCCCTGCAAGCGGCGGAAGCCGATGCGGTGGCCGCCGACGCCGCCTTAAAAACTGCGCAAGCCGACCTGTTGCGCGCGCAGGCTGATTATGACCGCAACAAGCTGGACTGGGATCGCGCCCAAAGCCTGTTCAAAGATGGGCTGATTGCAAGATCGGATTTCGACAGCCGCAGAAATGCGTGGGCCACCGCGGACGCAGGGTTGGTGCAGGCTCAGGCGCGAGTGGCGCAGGCCAAGGCGCAGAAAGATTCCGCCAACCGACACATCACCCAGGGCCAGGCAAATTTGACGCGCGTAACCGACGTGTTGAAAAAGACCAGCTACAACGCGCCTTATGACGGCGTAGTTACGAATCTTCCCGTGCGCGAGGGCGAGACCGTGGTCATGGGCATTCAGAATGCCCCGGGAAGCACGTTGATGACGATTGCCGACATGTCGATCATCACTGCGGAAGTGATGGTGGATGAAACCGACATTGTGAATGTGCACCTGGGCCAGCCTGCCGAGGTGACGATCGACGCCATTCCTCGAAAAATTTTTCACGGCACGGTTTCCGAGATCGGCGATAACGCGATCGTGCGCTCCAGTGGCGTATCTACCTCGCAGCAGGCAACTGCCAGTGAAGAGGCCAAAGACTTCAAAGTCGTAGTCAACGTGCAAGATGCGCCGTTAGATCTGCGCCCCGGGCTTTCCACAACCGCGAAAATTACAACTGCCACTCGCAGCGGCGTGCTCTCGGTGCCGATCCAGGCGCTGACTCTCCGCACCAAAACACAACTCGAGCAGCAGAATAATTCGCCGGGCTCGGTACATGCCGCGGCGCCTGTGGCCAAAGAAGTCGCATCCAAGGGCAAGAAAGAAGACGAACTCCAGGGAGTTTTCGTCATTCGCAGCAAGAAGGCAGTTTTTGTTCCGGTCACCACCGGAATAACCGGGACGACCGACATTGAAGTGATCGACGGCCTGAAAGAGGGCGACGAAGTGATCACGGGAAGTTACAAGGTGTTGCGCACGTTGCGGCCCGGTACTAGCGTCAAAATCGACAACAGCGTACCCAAGAAAGAAGACGAAGAGTCATAACCTTACGGAGTTTTGCACGTCCAAAGGAAAAAGCCGGAGTGGTCTCTAAAAGGGAATGAGCAAGGATTCTGAACAAATGGCGCCCGCAACCAGAACATACTGAATCCAACGATCGGGAGAGGTCAGTGGCACCGGACCAGGAGAAAAACATGGCAACCGCAGAAGTCATCCATATGCCCAACACCGCGAACCTAGCACCGCCGGAATCGTGCATGATCGCCGCCGAAGATCTTTGGAAAACCTACGACATGGGCTCGGAACAGCAGGTCCATGCGCTGCGTGGCGTGAACCTGCGCATTCAGCGCAATGAATATGTCGCCATTATGGGACCTTCTGGCTCGGGCAAATCGACGCTGATGAACCTGATCGGCTGCCTGGATACTCCTTCACAGGGAAAATACTGGCTCAATAGCCAACTGGTCAGCGAACTGGATGATGACGAACTGGCGCGTATCCGCAACAAGGAAATCGGATTCGTATTCCAGACCTTCAACCTGCTCGCCCGTGCGACCGCGCTGCATAACGTCGAACTGCCATTGATCTACGCGGGGATTCCAACCGACGAACGAATGGAACGGGCCAAGGCCTCGCTCGCAGCGGTTGGCATGGAATCCCGTATGCACCATAAGCCCAATGAACTCTCCGGTGGTCAGAGACAGCGCGTCGCCATTGCGCGCGCGCTGGTGAATAAGCCTTCCATCATTTTGGCGGACGAACCTACCGGCAACCTCGATTCACAAACCGGCGTGGAAATCATGGCCTTGTTCGATCGCCTGCACGCCGAGGGCAACACCATCATTCTGGTTACCCATGAAGGCGACATCGCCGAATATGCCCACCGCGTCATTCACATCAAAGACGGCGTCATCGCCAGTGACGAGAGCAAAGGTCCCGGTCAGCGCAGCTGAGCCTCGTCTTCCAACGCATTCTCGATTCCAGGAAGACTGTGCGTGCCGTGATGCGCCGCCGAGGCCGGCAGTTTGCCCACACTATACTTTGACTTCGGCCATCGGCGACGAGACGGCCACCGCTACACGGTCTCGTCCTTCCCTTTTGGCCTGATAGAGTGCGGCGTCGGCAGATTCAAGCAGTTCCTTAGCGTTGGCGCCGTGTTGCGGAAGTTCGGCGACCCCTACTGAAACCGTGATCCGTCCCAGGGCCCGGCCCTGATGCACCACTGAAATTTCCCGTAGTTGCGAGCGGATGCTCTCTGCGCGCGCCTGAGTTACTGTCAAGTCGGCCAGCGGCAGGATCACCACAAATTCCTCGCCCCCAAAACGGCACACAATGTCTTCCGCGCGAACGCTTCTTAGCAGCAGCGAACCGGTTTCGCGCAATACCGCGTCGCCCGCATCGTGACCGTAGGTGTCGTTGAACTTCTTAAAGTGATCGAGGTCGAGCATGAGGACACCCAAGCCGTGGTTGGTGCGTATCGCCCGGCGGGTTTCCCGTTCCATCATCTCTTCCAGGTAGCGACGGTTGTACAGGCCGGTCAAGGGATCACGGATCGACTGGTTTCTCAGGGCGTCGCGCAGCCGGATGTTGGCGATGGATAGCGCCACTTGCTGAGCAAACATATTGGCCATCAGCAAGGCCGGTTGGGATATTTCGCCCGCTTCTTTCATTTGGAAATGCAAGACCCCGATCACCTCGCCATGCGCCAGCAGCGGCAAACAAATATAGGAATACTGGCTCGAGGGCGCGTGACCGCACTCGGCCGTATGGTCCCCAGCCGCTACCAAATGCGTGCGCCCGGTACGCAGAGCCCAGCAATCTTCGGGCGTTAACTCGTGCGCGCTAAGGATGCACTCACCCCAATTGGCGGCGGCTTCGAGAATTTTCCGGGAAGAATCCAAAAGCAGCAGAGCGCCGCGAGCTTCCGGAAAAACCTTTGGCGCCATCCCGTTGACCACTGAACACGCGTCCTTCACAGCCGCGCAACTCTGCAGCAGTTCGGCCATCTCCGCCAGGTTGGTGGCGCGATTCGATCGCAGGGTAAGGTCGCGCACCATGCGCTCACTTTGTACATTCAGTTCCTGCTGGGCCAGCGCCCGTTCGCGCATTTCAGCTTGCAATCGGGTATTCGCATCCATGAGTGCGTCGGTGTGTTTTTTGAGTTGGACTTCGAGCACTTCCTGGTGGCGCATCTGGTCATCGATGTCAGTTCCCGCGCCATACCATTTCACGATGGCACCGTCGGCGTCGCGCATGGGAGTCGCGCGGACCAGGTGCCAGCGATATTCTCCTCCCGCCGTTCGGATGCGATACTCCGCCTCGTAACACGTGCCCGTTTGCCGCGACTTCTCCCAATTCTCCAGCGCGAAAGGCAGATCGTCCGGGTGAAGCGCTCTCTGCCAGGAAAGTCCCAAGGCTTCTTCCCTCCCGAATCCGGTGAGATCATAAAAGCGCTGGTTGCAGTAATCGACTCCGCCGCCGGGCATCGCGGTCCACACGATCTGCGGAATCGCCTCGGCCAACAGACGAAAACGTTGCTCTCCTTCGTGCGCCGTGTCGATTGCGTGTTTCTTTCGGCGTGCCTGAAAGAAAAGCAGTGCTCCCAAGCAAAGGATGAGGGCAGCACCCAGACAGAGCGAGAAAATCCACCACTGGTCGCGCATCATCGCCAGTGCAATCGAAACAGCTCCTCGTCTGTGATCGTAGATTCCCTGAACCATCATGGAAGATTGCGTATCGCCTCCGGAACTCAAAGCGGGCATAGCCGTGCATTCGCACGGTTGCTGAAGTACACATCGGCAAGGCGGATGCCCTCGCGTATTAAAAATTACTGAGCTATTGCAATGCGGTCTTGAAACTTCACTGAGACGCGCGACGCTTCCCCGTTCAGACAGCGTCGCGGGAAGCAAGTTGCGGACATAAAAAAGAGACGTAGCCGAGCTACGTCTCTTTGAGGAGGCCGAATGGTCTATGGGTTGGTGTTGACCGTCTTCTCTGCTGCCGAGTCAGACGGCAAGCCGTGAGTGGCGACAAAGAAATTGTGGTCATACATGTTGCGATACATGCGGCCGGTGATTTCCGCGGCCTTCGGACCGAACGTGGGACGCCCGCCCTCCAGGAAAACTACTACTACGACGCGTCCGACGCTGGTGTTGGCGTAAGAGGCAAACCACCCAAAGCGGGTTCCATCGTGGGAACAGGTTCCGGTCTTGCCCAGAATTTCCTCTTCATTAAAATTCAGGCGCAAACTGCGGGCGGTGCCGTATTGGACCGCGCCTGCCATGCCGTCGGACAATTCCGGAATCAGCGGAGCAATGTCCAACTGACGCTTAATGCGCGGCTGAAAAGTCGCCACTTCTTCCGGTGTGGTGGGATGCTGGAGATAGTAAAGCGTGCCTCCGTTGGCGATGGCCGAGACCATGGCGCCGAGTTGCAGCGGGGTCATGGAAACGCCTTCACCGAAAGAACACATCTTGCCCACGCCGCCAAGCTTTTCCGGAATTTCTTCGTCAGGATAGCTGCCCAACTGCTCGCCGGGAATGTCGTAGCCCGCGAGTTCTCCGAGTCCGTATTCGTGCGCATAGTACGCAACCTTTTCAAATCCAAGTTTGCGGCCGAGCGCTTCGAAATACGCATTGTTCGAGTGGGCGATCGCGGTGGTGAGGTTCATGCGGCTGCGGCCGCCAAGCGCAACCTGAGTCTCTTTGGAAACCAGGCCTTCGCTGAGAGCGGCGAGTGCCACCGAAAGTTTGATGGTCGAGCATGGCTGCGCGCCGCTCGACAAAGCCAGCTTCTGGTTCACCATGGCCAGCACGCGGCCGCTAGTCGGCTCGATCGCGACCACGCTGCCGTTCATATTGCCCAGCGCGTCGATCGCCGCCTGCCGCACAACCGGGTCTTCCCCGCCCGTAATGTCGCCCGCGGCAATGCCTTCGGCAAAGGAACTCATATGAAAACGCTCGTAATAGTGATGGCGGCGAGTGCTTACCGAAGCGCGTGTCAGATTGGCGCTGCGACTCCGCGCCAGATGATGCATACGGCGGCGCGTACGCGCTGTCTCGCTCACCCGGCGCGACGCTGCGTGCGACTTGGTCTGGGGGTGCGTGCCGCTGGTGTTGATGTGCGCTGCCCAACTCACGCCAGCAAGCGGTAGACACACGAAAAAGGCGACGAATAGACGAAAAAGGCTCTTCCCTGTAGACATCTGCTTAGGCCCGCTCCCCGGACTCTTCCTAAGTTGGATAATGCACGAATCTTGCCAACGGGTAGTAATCCCGCTGAACTTCTCGACTGTGTTGATAATACGGGGCTTATCACGTCATAGCAATGAAAAACTTTATCAACTTTCGCACATTTATTTTCCCTTAACCTATTTTGAAACAGGTACTTACACGAAGATTACCTCGGGTCAGTCCCCTTCAGTAATGTATTACTTGATTACCCCTGCGAATAAACCATTTGTGAAAAACTTTTCCTACACCTTACTTTCGTTGCCGGAGCCGACACAGAATTTCTGCCTCGCCTCCGGCCTCAATTCTTAGGCACACGCTACATCACCTCATTGCGCTTGCGCAGAAACGCCGGCACGTCCAGGTCATCCTGTTCGAAGTTCGGCACGATCGCTCCGCGCATCGCGTCGAGCGAGATGACCTCGCCGCTTAGACGATCGGAAGCCTGCGCCATCGGCATGGGAGCAACATCGTCGACGTAAGCGCGGTCGTCGCTCGCCCGCTCTCGGCTTAGGTCCTCGGCAGATTCCATGATGTGTTTGGGCAGGGAGTCGGTCTGAGGATCGCGGGATCCTCGCTCTTCAGGAAATTCCATCGCCTCTTCATGGGCCGCCGCGAATGACGTCCGAGTTTCGTAAGCGCGCGGCCGCGTGCACGGCGCCTCGCGAAATCCGGTAGCGATCACGGTGATTTTCACCGCATCCTTCATCTTCTCGTCAAGCACCGCTCCAAAAATAATGTTGGCGTCTTCGTGGGCAGCGCCCTGGATAATCGAACATGCCTGCTGCACTTCCGCCAACTTCAGCGACGCGGACCCGGTGATATTGATCAGGATGCCGCGCGCTCCGTCGATGGCCCCGGCTTCGAGCAGCGGAGAGGCAATCGCCTTCTGCGCGGCTTCAATGGTGCGCTTGGCCCCGCTCGCCGATGCCGTTCCCATCACCGCGTACCCCATGCGCGCCATGATCGTCTTCACGTCGGCGAAGTCGCGGTTGATGATGCCGGGAATCGTGATGATGTCCGAAATTCCCTGCACGCCCTGGCGCAGAATGTCGTCGGCAATGCGGAAAGATTCGAAGAAGCCGGCATCTTCAGCCACGGCCAGCAATTTTTCGTTGGGGATCACGATGGTCGTGTCGACCGACTCCATTAACTCGGCGATGCCGCGCTCGGCCTGCTGCATGCGGCGTTTGCCTTCGAAGGAGAAAGGCTTGGTGACCACCGCAACTGTGAGCGCACCCATTTCGCAAGCCAGCGACGCAATAATGGGAGCCGCCCCAGTACCAGTTCCGCCGCCGAGGCCGGTAGTGACGAAAACCATGTCCGCGCCTTCCAGGGCTTCGATGATCTTGTCGGAATCTTCGAGCGCGGCTTTGCGCCCGACCTCAGGATTGGCGCCCGCACCCAGCCCATTCGTCAGCTTCACGCCGAGTTGCAGTTTGACGGGCGCGTGTGACATGCGCAGCGCTTGCAGGTCGGTGTTGGCAACAATGAACTCGATGCCCTCCACCCCGGCATCGATCATGCGGTTCACTGCGTTGCCGCCGCCGCCCCCTACGCCAATGACTTTAATCTTGGCGTCGTTGCGAGCCTCTTCGTTAAAGCTGATGCGAATGGAATCTTTGCTCATTTTTGTTCCCCTCATTGAAATGCGAAACTTTTTCACCACAAAGGGCACGAAGGTCCACGAAGGAAGTCATTGCTGCTTTCCTTCGTGAACCTTCGTGTCCTTCGTGGTTCATGCCTTACGCTCCCTTGGAATCCCCTTCACCTGAGATAATCCCTCCGCGATCTCCGCGGCCTTTCTCAGCGTCCTCGGCGGTTCAATGCTTTTCTGCTTGTGACTTATGAACCGCCTCAATCGATTTCGTAATGTGTTTCCGACCAACTATCCATTAGCCACTGATCACTGCCCTTACGCTCCCTTACCCACCAACAACGCTTTCAATCTCGATCCCCACCGATCTTCTTGCAACCCGCGCGCGATGCGGGCGCGCTGGCCGTAGTTCACCATGCCCAGCACCGTGGCGAATTCAGGCTCCGACAAGGTCGAA
>DATBEI010000096.1:0-14942 GCA_036269595.1 Candidatus Sulfotelmatobacter sp. | reverse complement strand
GCGCAGTGCGATCAGCCACGGAGCATACAGTTTGGCTTGAGGCTGGAGTTTTAACCAAAGCGGCTAACCATGCGCTTCCCTCGGAGGCAGGGCCAATTCGGTCCTGCCATCCCTTTTCTGGTTCAATTTCACTCACCAAATGGATATCAGAAAGTTTTGTGCCGCGCTCGGCTAAAAAGCGAATCGATCATGCAGGACTGCCAGTTTTTTAAAAAGTTGGGAGTTGCCTTTCTGTTGAGCGGGATGTTTGCACTCCCCCTCGAAGCTCATCCTCGTCAACAACCGGCTCCGGCGCCCGTCACTGGTACTCAAGCATCTGCGTCTTCGGCGGCGCCGCTTACCCTCGATGAACTCGTTCGGCTGATCAAACAAAACAAGAAAAATCCACAACAGGTTATATCCGCTATGGCAGGCCGCGGCGTTGACTTTGATCTCGACGAGAAGACCGAGAAGAAACTGCGGAAGGCCGGAGCAGACGATGACCTGCTGCCCGAGATCTGGAAAGCGACGCCGAAAGGGAAGGCCCATATCGATGCTCTCTTAACCACGCCGACGGGCGTCGAGATCAAGGCGTCTCCGGCGGAGGCGTTGGCTCTGCAGGATATTCAGAACGAAAGCGACGCCGATCAGCGGGCGAAAATGGCCGCCGAATTTGAGAAGAAGTACCCGAGTAGTCCGCTTTTGTCGTATGTCGACACGGCAGCGGCGAAGGCGTACGAGGAAAAGGGCGATCTCGATAATGCCGTGGCGGCGGCGCGAAAGAGCCTCAAGATCGACCCAGACAATACGTTCAGCTTGATCATCCTGGCGCTGGTGCTACCGCAGCCGAAAGAGTTGCAGGGAAGCGCCAGTGAAGTCAGAAATCGTCTGCAGGAGGCGAAAGCGGACGCGACCAAGGCAATTACATTACTGGAAAAATTGAAACAGCGGCCGGATGAATCGGATTCGCAATTCCAGGATCGCAAAGGAGCGCTGGCGGCCGATGCGCACTTCGCGCTGGGCATGGTGGCTTCGCAGCAGGAACAATTCGAGGAGGCGTTAGCGGAATATAAGCTCGCGATTTCCTCGACCAGCAAGCCGACTTTCCAGTACTACTACCGCATGGCCGAAGCCTACGCCAGCGTGGGCCAAGTGCCGCAAGCCATCGACGTCCTGCAGAAGGCATTCGAATTAGCGCGCGGCACTCCAATGCAGAAATATGCGGACGACTTTATGGCGGAACTGCGTCAGAAAGCGCATTGATCGTGTTGCGCAGATTTTGCGTAGAGTTCAGATTTCGGTGATCTCGACGGACCGCGTGTAATAGCCCGCATCCAATCGGCGGGCACGGATGCCACGATCCTTCAACCGGAGACGGATGAAGTAGGTTCCGGGCTTTGACGGCATCCAGGCGTGCGTCCAGAAACTCCAGGGGTCGTTAGCCGTCTGCCTAAAATCATCGACCGGAACATAATCCTCATCCGAAGCGAATCTTATTTCGAGGCCGTTCGCGGGCTGATCGCCACCCCAGGCAATGCCATGAACGCGATATTTAATCTTGCCCTCGACCAGCCACTTCTCGACCCGAATTGGCATTGCCGCCTGATCGATTCGAGGGGAACGGTAATCTCGCACGCGCTCGGGCACGCCCTGCTGCATGGTTCGGCTGGCGAATTCGCGCATCTGAGAAGTCGTGAGGGCATCCTCGCCTAATAATTGGATCTGATCGACCCACTTGATGCAGGTGCATCCATACCAACCGGGAACGACGAGGCGAACTGGGGCGCCGTGGTCTCTGGGCAGAGGCGATCCATTCATCGTGGCGGCAAAAAAAGCTTTGGAGGACTTGAGTTCGTCAATTGGAAAGATCCAGCTTGCGCCCGGCTCTGAGGTAGAAGAGGTATCCGGGTAGCGATCGAAGCCTGAGACCAGGATATGAGTGGCGGCGGGCTGGACGTGTAAGGAATCGAGAATGTCGGAAACTGGGGCACCGGACCAATCGGCGACGCTGAGCATTCCGAAGTGAGCGTCGCGAACATTGCCGGAGCATTCCAGCAAATGCAGGCCGGCGGGGCGTGACATTTTCTTCGCTTCTGTCACGCTGATTTTGGTTGGCTGCTTGACCAGTCCCGTGACCTCGATGTGGCCGGGCTCACCATCTTTCAAAAATTCGGAGGCACGCGTCCGCACATAAAATTTCTTGTTTGGAATGGCCGGACTGCTGGCCTCAATCTTGGACAGGTCGGTGTAGAGGCGGCCGTCGAGACCGGCGCCCATGGCGGTATCCAGGGGGATAGGAGCTTCGCCGGCAAATTCGATCAGGCCAAGAAGTTGGCCGTTCTGGAAGCGGTTGGTTTGGGGAGTGCCAAAGAAAGAGGGAAGACCCAGGTCGCGGAAGCCGACGAGAGAGATGCCGCTCGCGATCAGAGAGCCCTTCAAGATCGCTCTGCGGGTCAACGGTTTTTCGTTTTGATTCGCCATCATTGCCCTACAGGATCACTCTCCGCCGCTGGTAATATCAAAAACTCTCCAAATCGACTTGTCGGGGATCGCCCTTCCATGCGGCATCGAACTCAGCCTGCACAAAGGTTGCGTCGTGAGATTTTGATTGCGCCCGCAGCGCCTGGAGAAGGCCAAATAGCGAGCGCGGGTTCCGTGGGTTCCTTGCCAAGTCGTCACGAAAAGTCTGTTCGGCTTCGGAAGTTTTGCCATCGAGAAGCAAAGCGGCGCCCAGAGACTCGCGCACGGGATAGAACCATCCCGGCGGCTCGCCATATTTCAGAGTGTCCTGAATAGCGACGGCATTCTTTAGCTGTAGGACGGTTTCGCTCTTTTCATGCCGGGCGGCCGCCAGCTTTGCGGTTAGCACATCAGAGGCGATTTTTAGAATGTCGTGTGTCTTGATGTTGGCCGACATGGCAAAGGGTTCGGCGGGCGCGATGTTCTCCACGGCATCCATTAGAGCGCGCTGCTCCGTTTGAGCATTCGCAACTTTTTCCATGGAAGCGAGAGCCATGCCGCGGGCAAAGTGCCAAATTGCATTTGCGGTCTTAAGACTTGGGTCGGGTGCGGGGAGTTTCAAGATTTCATCCCAGCGATGAAAACGCACGAGCACAGTCGGTTGAACAGTAAGAAATGCCTGCAGTTCCGGCATCTTCCGCACATGGGGAGCCACGCGGTCTGCAAGCTTGTCCGCCGCGTCTTTCGCGGCTGGGAAGTGGCCATCCATGCTAGCAGCAGTGGCGAGGAAATAAAGATCGTGGAGGTAGGACAGCACGG
Source organism: Candidatus Sulfotelmatobacter sp. (assembly GCA_036269595.1). GTDB lineage: Bacteria > Acidobacteriota > Terriglobia > Terriglobales > Acidobacteriaceae > Sulfotelmatobacter. The sequence continues at coordinate 11,684 of DATBEI010000096.1, read as the reverse complement.
TGAACATGCTCGGCGAAGTCTGAATGTGGCCATCATCGATGCGGGCGGCTCTCGCACAAGCCTCTTCCGCTGCAAGGTAATCGCCAGTGCGAATATAAATGTGCGCCGGCATGTGGATCAGATGGCCAATGGGTGGAGAAAGGGAGGGCAGCAGGTTCGCATAGACCAACGCGCGCTCTGGATTGGGCGAAGCTTCGACGGCATGAATGTAATAGTGAATCGCGCCCAGATGATGCGGGTCGCGCTTTAGCACCGATTCCAGGACTGAAAGAATTTCCGGCGTTTCGTCCCGGGGAGTACCGTCAAGGTTCCACAGATCCCATGGACTCAAGTTCATGATGCTTTGAGCGTAGAGAGTGGCGGCGTCCAGATCGTCGGGGAAGGCTTGGGTCAGGTCGTGCATTGCAACCTTGAATTCGACGGCCTGTTTCTGGCGGTCGGGATTCGGGCAGTCGCAAAATCGTTTGCTCAGGGCCGAGACATAAGCGCGTTCGGCACCGGAGCCGTTTGCCGAAAGCGCGACTGCCCGTTGCAATGCCTCATATGCCTGGCGCTCGCGAACTGGGTCGCCGGGAGTGGAATAGTAATAGTCCGAACTCATCGAATATGAGATGCCCCAGTAGGCCATCGCCATTGTGGGGTCGAGCGCTGCTGCGCGCTGAAAGGCTTTCGCGGCTTCACTGTAGTCCAAGGCATAGATTAAGGTCAGTCCTTGATCAAAGAAGCGCTGCGCCTCGTCATTCTTCGTGCTGACCCTATGATGATGATTCTGAGATGCAGCGGAAGACACATTTCCGGTTCGCCCCGACCGCTGGGCCGGAGCCACAATCGCAAGGAAGATAGAGAAAATTAGAGACGCGTTCTTCGCTAGTTTAGGCACAGTTTCTCGGCGTGATCCGGCGTCTCTATATGGCTGCAATGAAAAGCAGACGGTCATTGTATACCGACTTTCGCTGCGGATGACACGGGTGTCAACCATTCCTCGGCGCGATCTCATGTGATAATGTATCCCTCACGTCTGTAACCGTTTACAGTTCGAACCTCAGGGGAGCGCGCTTCTGAATTTGCGCATTGGGTGGGGTATGCGGTTCAAATCTCTTTCGCGGTTCCGGCACTTTGGGCCGCTCCTGGCTGGGTGCTGCTTCGTTTTTGTGAACGCACCAGTGACGGCCGCGCCACCTTCCTTCTACTCCGACCAAGCCTCGAATCAATCTGCCGATCGGTATGAAGAGGGCGTCCAGGCATTGAGGCAGGAACAATGGAAGTCCGCGGCTATCTCTTTCGCCGAGACGCTCAAACTTGATCCCAAACGCGCCGATGCCGCAAACGGTTTGGGCGTAGCTCTGGGAAAGTTGGGCGACCCGCAGGGCTCGCAAGCTGCTTTCCGGCGGGCGATAGAGATCGATCCAAGTTTCGCCGAAGCTCACTACAACCTGGGACTCTGGTTGCGAGCCGCGGGAGATTTTGACCAGTCTGTTACAGAACTCAAAAGCGCGATTCAGTTGAGGACCGATTACGAGGCTGCTCAACTTGCGCTAGGCCAGATTCTGCAGCAAGTGGGTGAACCCGGTCAGGCCGTCGAACTTTTCCAGGCTGTCATTCGCGAGGATCCTCGTTCGGCGGAGGCCCATAACTGGCTGGGGGTTGCTTACGCGCAGAAGAATCATCTCCTGGATTCCATCGCACAGTTTCAGCAGGCAGTCGACCTGAACCCGAACTACGTCGAGGGATACAACAACCTGGGGTCGACGCTTGCGCGGGCGCAGCGGATGGACGACGCGATCCGCGTGTTTCGTGCGGGGCTCGCGCTAGATCCGAAGAATCTGGCACTGCGCGTGAATCTCGCGCAGGCCTTGCGCGCCAAAGGCAATCGCGATGAGGCTCTGCGGGAATTGAGATCCGTACTGAAAGAAGGCGACAACGCACAGGTGGAGAGCACAATCGCCGAGGTTTTGAGGGAGAAACGTGATTTTCCGGGTGCAATTGAAGCGGCCGAGAAGGCTCTGAAAATCAATCCCGGCCTGGATGATGCGTACGAAACGCTGGGGCTCGCATTAAAAGCGCAGGCGGCGGCGATGCCTTCTCGATCTGCCCGTCATTCGCCGAATGCCGAGTCCAAGCAGCGATACGACGCGGGCAGTGAGCTACTGGCCCGCGGAGACCCGCAGAGCGCTGAAAAAGAATTTGACAAAGCTGTCGAGGCCGATCCGAATAACGCGGAAGCTCACAATTTGCTCGGCTTCGCCTATGGCCAATCGAGCAACCTGCCGGCGGCGCTGGAACAGTTCCATAAGGCAATCGCTTTGGATCCCGATCTGGCGAATGCCCATTACAACCTCGGCGTCGCGCTTTGGTATGGCGGGCACAAAGATGAGGCTAGATCTGAACTGGAGACTGCCGTGCGGCAAAACCCAGCCTTCGGCGAAGCGTACTCATTTCTTGGTATGGCCGCCCAGCAGAGTGGCGATTGGGAACTCGGCCGTCGAGACTTGGAACGCGCTATTAGTATCGACCCGGATCTTCCCGGTCCGCACATTGATCTGGGGATAATTCTGCTCAAGACAGAACAGAGCCAAGCGGCCTCTGACGAGTTTCAGTTAGTCGTCAGAAAACACGTGGCCGAAGACGTTCCGGATCTCGACGTGGCCATTAGCGAACTGCGCGAGGCGGCTCAACAGAAGCCCGACGATCCGCTGATTTACGACACTCTGGGACTTCTGATGGGCACGGCGGGAAACGATTCCCAGTTGGTGCTCGATCAATTTCGGAAAGCAATTCAGCTGCGTCCCAACTTCGCTGCCGCCCACAATCATCTGGGGATGGCGTTGCTGCAAACCGGGGACGATCAGCAGGCAATCCAGGAATTTCGCCAGGCGCTCCGCTTCAATCCGAATGACGCCGAAGCACAAGGGAACTTAGGGGCGACGCTGGTATCGAGCAATGTCGACGAAGCAATTGTGCAGCTGCAGCAGGCGATCGCGAAGCAGCCGTCTTCCATCAAAGCGCAGTACAACCTGGCGATGGCATATCTGCAGAAGGACGGGGTGGACAAAGAGATCGAGCAGTTGCAGAAAGTCATCGCCCTCGATCCGAAATTTGCAGACGCCTATTACTCTCTAGGCAAAGCTCTGATTCAGAAGAACCAGGTGCAGGAAGCGATTGCGCCGCTGCAACAGGCCGTAAGCCTCGATCCGAACTCCGGCAAAGCTCATTACCAACTCGGTTTGGCGCTCTCAAGAAGCGGAAAAGCTGCGGAAGGCAAGGCGGAACTGGATCAAGGTCTGAAGCTGACTGCGGACGACGAACGCAATCGAAAGGCCGATGCGTTGCTGGCGCAGGCGAAGATGGAGTTGGAGAAAGGCGAGACGCGCTCGGCCGTAGACAATCTGCAGAAGGTGGTTGAACTGATGCCTGGATACATCGATGGGCATCTGCTGCTGGCCCAGGCCCTGGTTAAAGCGAACGATCTCGACGGCAGCATTGCGGAATTCAATCGTGCGCTGCAGATCCAGCCCAATCTTTATCCCGCCCAGTTCGGTCTAGGGCAGGCTCTGCGACTGTCGGGGAAATACGAAGACGCGATTGCGGCCTTGCGCGCGGCAATCGCATTTCGTCCATCGTCGAGTGAGGCATACAACGAATTGGGACTGGTTTTATCGGCGGAATCCGATCGTCCGGAAGCGGTCGAGGCTTTTCGCAAGGCACTTCTGATCGATCCTGAGAACGGGGCGGCAAGAGCTAACCTTGACGCGCTCAAAAAAGCCGCTCCGGTTGAGACTGCCGCTTCGAAATTTGAAGGATCGACCCTACAAATGGGGTCATCATCGGAATTGCGTCCGCGCGACGCCGATGATCTCGAACGCATCAAGGGTTTCGAGGCTTCGGTCGAGCAAGAAAAATTCGACGAGGTCGAACCCCAGTTGCTCACCTACCTTGCGGCACATCCGGATTCCTGGCGGGCACACTATATTCAAGGCTATGTTTTATTCCGGCAGCACAAAGTTGGCGACTCTATTCGGGAACTGGCCAGGTCTCTGGAACTGAATGTCAACAATCCCGAAGGCCACAAAATCCTCGGCAAGGATTTTGTGATCATCGGGAAGTACGATTACGCGCAGACCGAGTTGCAGCAGGCAGTGCGTTTGAAGCCGGACTCGGCGGAGATCCACTACAGCCTTGGCGAAGTGTATTCGACACGCGATATGTTCCAGGCTGCAAAGTCGGAGTTTACGGCGGCGATTCAGCGTGACTCGACGTATGCGGAGGCGTTCAACGCGCTGGGTTTTACAGAAGAGTCGCTGGGGAACGATCCGGCGGCGCTGGAGGCTTATCAGAAGGCGATCCGCGTCGCGGATCAAAAGGGATTCAAATTCGAAGCGCCTTACATCAATCTCGGTGCTTACTACAATCGCCTGAATAAACCGGACATCGCGCTGCAGTTTGCCAAAAAGGCAATCGAACTGAATTCCAGGAGCGACTTGGCGTACTACCAGGTGGCGAGAGCGCACCAGTCGCGCAACGAGTGGAACGAAGCGGCTGACGCCTTGCAGAGCGCGATCTCGTTCAACCCAACCGACGCACAATATTATTATGTCCTCGGCCAGGTGTATCGAAAACTGGGAAAGCAGAAGGAAAGCATGGCTGCTCTGGAAACGTTTCAAAAACTGAAACGCCAGGCGGAGTTGGTCGAGAGCAAAGCGCGGATCGATCGAGGGGCGCCGTCCTCTGACTGAAGCGCACCGCGCGCGACGAACTCCCCCACTCAGTGGTCGGTTAGAATTCGCAGCCGCATTCCCGCCCTCTTTGTTTCTTCGGCGTTCAATTCGTTCACGATCGCGAGCTCTTTCTTCGCATCTTCCTGTTTGCCAGTGCGGCCCAACAAAATTCCGAGTTGGTAATGCGCCTTGACCGAACTGGGATTCAGGAGCACTGCTTTTTCGAGTGCCTGTTGCGCTCCCGGAAACTTCTGCTCTTTCAGAAGAATTCTGCCCATGGCCTCATATGCCGGGCCGTAGTTTGGATCGCGGCGCAAAACGTCTCGGAACGTCGTGAGTGCTTGCTCGTCTTGACCCTTTCCTTCCGCAATCAGGCCCAGGTAATAGTAGGCTGCGCTCTGGTCCGGGTTGAGTTCGACGCTCTTGCGGAGATAAGGCTCGGCCTGCTCGAGTTTCACTTCGAGAAAGAGTAATGATCCCATCGCGTAGTTCAGGATCGGATCACGGGGATGTTTCTGTAGCAAGCGTTCAAAAATCTTGCCCGCGGTATCGTACTCTTTTTTTGACACGTGAGCCGAGGCCAGAACATAAGCGTAAGAGTCGTTGTCAGGCTGCGAACGAGAAGCTTTTTCAAGAGCAGGGACAGCGTCTTCGAAAAGGTCCAGCTCCAGACATGCCTTCCCGAATTCAAAAAGAATCTCGGGGCCGTCTGGTCGCTGTCGTTTGGCTTTGATCAGGTAGGCCAGGGCTTTCTCAGGATCTTTTTGCTGCTCGGCAATTTTTGCAAGCTGCCGCAGGCAATCGATGCAATTGGGCTTGAGGCTGAGCGCCGCTTCGTAGCTCTCGAAAGCCTGGGTCAGGTCACCTTTCGAGAAATATTGGTTAGCCAACGCCAGTGCTAGTTCGACGGAAACCTGTCCGCCTGCTTTCGCTTTCTCAAGCACTGCAAGAGCTTGTTGATCGAGTCCCGACTTTGCGAGAAGGGCCGAGAAAGCGGTGCTGTCCGACGCAGAGACCCGCGGCAAGACGTTCCATGAGGGAACGAGTGCGGCCAGTGGGTCTTTTTGTTTGAGGCCCGCATAGTCTTTCGCCAGCAGCAGAATACCGGCGGCGGATCGATGAAGGTCAGCCAGAATGGGCTCGGCCGCGGTCAAGGATGCGCTGAAGTTTTCGGTCGTGCTCTCGAGTTGCGCCAACCCGAAGAGAGCATCGCGATTGCCGGGATCGGTGCGCAGAACAGAATGAAACTCCTCCCGTGCTTGCGCCGTCTTTCCCGTCAACCCATCGACCTCGCCCAGGCCAAGGTGAGCATCGACCAACCGGGGCTCGAGGCGCAGGGCAGTGTGAAAACACTCCGTGGCATCCGCGTACCGCTTCTGTCGAGCGCGAACCATCCCCAAAGCGGCCCAACCCCCGGGACGAGTGGAGGAGTCGCGAAGCGCCAATCGCGCTTCCTGTTCGGCGCCAGCCAGATCGCTCGCACTCATCATTTCGAAGGCTTGTTGAATATGATCTGAATCCGCCTGGGCGTTGGTGGAGGGTGGTAAATAGAAGAGGAAAACCCATAAGAGAAGGGCAACGCCTAGCTTCTTGTGACCTGCGACAGGAGACTCGCGCTCTTGGTTGGCCGCAACTCGAACCGCTTCATCCATTGAGCACGATACTCCATTCCGTTAACGCACTTTCCTCACTGCGGTTCAGGGGCATTCAACGGTTCCTGGGCTGTTTGGTCCGACGGCGCATTGGCGGAGGGCTGCTGAAGTTGCGAGTACTTCGCAAGTGCTTCCGCACTTTCTTTCTGATTGCCCAATTCCCGCAACACCAGCCCTAGAACATAGTAATAGTCGGGCATCTGAGAATTGATCGCGATAGCCCGACGCGCCGCGTCGGCAGATTCCCCGAGTTCCTTCTGGGTGCGGTAGGCCTTCGCCATCTCGAAATAAGCGGTGTCGGACTGGGGGTTGAGGTCGACAGCCTTGCGCGAATACGCGAGGGCCTGGGCCGCATCCTTCTGGCGGTTGTAGTAAGAAGCGAGATAAATGTAAGGCCATTCCGACCGGTGTGGCTGCTTCTCATTCAGTTCGACCGCCCGCGTGTAATTATTCAGCGCTTCGCTGCCGTCGCCTAAAGCCTCCATGGTAATTCCAAGATTGCTGTAAGCCTTGACGGAAGAGGGATCGAGGCGAATCGCAGTTTGAAATTCCGATTTGGCGAGAGGATAGACGCCGCGCGTGTAATACGTCCTGGCAAGGAAATAGTGAATCTCGGCCGAACCAGGCTTAAGTCGCGCGGCCTCGATCAATTCGGTCTCCGCCAGATCGTAGCGGCCAATGATGCTGCAGTCGAGCGCGAGAATTTTGTGGGCATCGGCATTCGCAGGATTCAGTTCGAGCGACTTCGCCAATTCCTTGATCGAGGAGCCCATGTTGTGAGTTCTGAACTCGATGTATCCAAGGTCGTAATGGGCTTTTGAAGAATCAGGATGGCCTTTAAGATAGAGGTTCAGGCGGGACTCGCTCTCCTGAAACCTGTTCGCGGCAATCTCGCGTTCCACCTCCTTGAGAGAGGTGTCAGAGTCTTCGCTGGCATGGCGTTTGATCTTGCCTGCTGTTTCCTGCGAGAGGGCGAGTTGCGGCAAGACACTGATGGTGACTAAAACGGCTAAGATCACAAGCAGGCTGGTCACATCGATCGAAGCGCGTCTTGCTAGCCGTAGGCGCCGAATCACCATTTGGTTACCGTTTCCGGCTGCGCCGAAACTTGATGCTGGCCCGACTTCGCTCACTGGGTGCGGACAAGATCATTCAATCCTCAGCGGCGGGCTGGAAGTATTATCTCTAGAATTTCCTATGCTACCATAGCGATTAAATCTTTGAGACGGGGCGGGAAGCTTGCAGTCAGAATGTAAACGCTTGCATCCATGTGCAGATCCGAACCTTCATGCCTGTCGCCTCCCTTGAAGAACGTGAAATGCGAGTCCTAGGAATTCCATGTGGCCTAACTACCGAGGACAGTTTGAAGAGGACGTCTGATTCGGGCCTGGCACGACCACTGGTCGGCATCCTCGCATTGGCCGTTTTAGTCGTTTCCAGCGCGGCAGTTCTTCGGCTGGGTGGCTCGCGGGTTCAAACGGTTCGAGCCCAAACCAACGCGGCCTCGTCCCCACCAGGAATTCCTGTTACCTATACAGACGTCACGCGTGCGGCTGGGCTGAAGTTTAAGCAGGACGGCACCGCCACCGACCAAAAATATTATCTCGAAACCATGGGTACTGGCGTCGCCTGGCTCGACTACGATCAAGACGGGCTGATGGATCTGTTCTTCGTGCAGTCCGCCGCCACGGACATCTACAAGCCGCCGCATCCCCTGCGTTGCGCCCTCTACCACAACAACGGCGATGGAACCTTTACCGACGTTACCGAAAAAGCCGGTCTTGGAGGCGAAGGGCACTACGGCCAAGGCGTCGCCGTCGGCGACTTCGATAACGATGGCTATCCCGATCTTTACGTGACCGGCTACGACCACGCGATTCTCTACCACAATAATGGCGACGGCACATTTAGTGACGTGACCGCCAAGGCCGGCGTCGCCGATCAGGGTGGCTGGTCGACCAGTGCGGGGTGGTTCGACTACGACAAAGACGGATGGCTCGACTTGCTTGTTACGAACTACATTGAGTGGACTCCCAAAACCAATATCTGGTGCGGAGAACACAAGGAAGGATATCGCTCCTACTGCCATCCCGGGAATTACAAAGGGCAGAAGACCAAGCTCTACCACAATAACCACGATGGCACTTTCACCGACGTCAGCGATGCGTCTGGCGTGAGCAAGCCCGAATCGAAGGGAATGGGCGTGGTGTTGGCCGACTTCAACAACGATGGCTGGCCGGATATTGCCATTGCCAATGACTCGTGGCCAAATTTTCTTTTCATTAACAAACATGACGGAACGTTTGAGGACGTTTCGTTATACTCCGGAATCGCCGCCAGCGAAGATGGCCGCTACGAGGCAGGCATGGGAATTGATGCGGCTGACGTGGATGGTGATGGCTGGCTCGATGTCTACATCACCCACCTGGATTTCGAATTGAACCGTCTGTACCACAACAACCACGATGGAACTTTCACGGATGACACATTCCGCTCGGGGATCGGCAACAAGGCGATTCTGCTGAGCGGCGTGTCGATGAAATTTCTCGATTACGATAACGACGGGTGGACGGACATCTTACAGTTGAACGGCGCGATGCTCGACAATATTCAGCTCTATCACAACCAGGTCTTTTATAAAGAGCCGCTGCTGATGCTGCGGAATCTAGGGAAGGGCCAGTTCGACAAAGTGTCGGACTCGCTGGGCGCAGACTTCGTGCGGCCAATTGTCGGCCGCGGTCTGGCAACTGCGGATTATGACAACGATGGTGATATCGACATTGTTACCAACAATCGCGATGACTACCCGATGTTGCTGAGGAACGACGGGGGCAATGCCAACCACTGGCTCACGGTTTTGTTGATTGGAACCAAGTCGAACCGTGATGGCACCGGAGCCTCTCTCAAATTGACTTCCGAGGGAACAGCCCAGATGGAGCAAGCCAAGGGGGGCATGGGTTACATGTCTGCCAGCGACCCGCGCATTCATTTTGGTTTGGGGAAACGCACGAAAATCGAGTCCTTGGTAATCACCTGGCCGAGCGGGCAGGTTGATCGCCTGAGCAACGTTCCAGTCGATCAAATCATTGCGGTACAAGAGGGGAAAGGAATCGTGCCGCGCAAGTTCCCGAAGATTGGGAGCGCAAAATGAAGATCCAGTCTCTTCCTCGAATTTCTGGCCACTCTCACTCCATGTTAGAACAAGCATAAATATGAATTTCCCACGGCGGCGCTTTCTGGGTTCCTCTCTCGTTCTGCTGGGCAGTTCGCTCATGGATGCGCTTACAACGCCTTTGTGGCGTTGGAAAAATGGCTTGGTGTTGCAAGCCGGCGCTCCTGCGACTCCGGCGTCTCCCGTGCAGTTTGTCGACGTCGGCCGTGAAGCAGGGCTGAATGTCCCCAACGTATGGGGCGGCGCCGAACATAAGCGTTACATCATTGAGGCCAAGGGAAGCGGTTTGGCATTCTTCGATTATGACCAGGACGGCTGGCTCGACATTTATTTGACGAATGGATCGCGACTCGCCGAGAAATGGCCTGCGGGAAAAGCTCCGACCTCCCAGCTTTTCAAAAATAATCGCGACGGAACTTTTACCAACGTCACCGAAAAATCGGGACTGGCGCAAACTGGCTGGCAGACCGGGGTTTGCGTTGGCGACTATAACAACGACGGCTGGGATGACCTGTTTTGTTGTTTTTGGGGGCACAACATCCTGTTCCACAACAACGGGAACGGCACTTTCACCGATGTCACTCGCAAAGCCGGAGTTTACAACGAAGCGTTTCGCTGGGGCGCGGGATGCACCTTTCTCGACTATGATCGTGACGGGAACCTCGATCTTTTCGTCTGCAATTACATTCAACTCGACCCCGCGCGAACCACTGCCGCCGAACCGACAACCTGCCAATGGAAGGGCATTTCGGTGATGTGCGGGCCGCGCGGCCTGACTGGCGACACCAATGTGCTTTATCGCAACAACGGGGATGGCACATTCACCGACGTATCGGAGAAGGCCGGCATTCTGAAGCCTGGTCCGCGATATTCGATCACCGCAGTTTCCTACGATTTCGACAACGACGGCTGGCCTGACATTTACGTCGCGGTTGACTCTGAGCCGAGCATGCTATTTCACAACAATCACGACGGCACTTTTACAGATGTGGCGGTGGTGGCTGGTTGCGCCTACAGCGAGGATGGCCACGAACAGGCGGGCATGGGTGTGGCGGTCGGCGACTACGACTGCGACGGCTGGTTCGATATTTTCAAGACCAACTTTGCCGACGATACCAGCAACCTCTACCATAACAATGGTGATGGCACGTTTATTGATATGGGTTTTTCTTCCGGCATTGCCGTCAACAGCCGATACGTTGCATGGGGCTGTGGTTTTCTCGATTACGACAATGACGGCTGGCCCGATCTTATGCAGATCAATGGCCACGTCTATCCCGAGATTGCGGGGCACGATGTGGGGCAGACATATAAGAATCCCCGCATCGTTTACCAGAACCTGGGCAACGGGCAGTTCAAGGATGTTTCCGCGATGATGGGGCCGGGCATCAGCGAGCGATTCTCCAGCCGGGGCGCAGCGTTTGGTGATTATGATAATGACGGCGACGTCGACGTCCTTGTCCTGAACATGAACGATCTGCCGTCGCTCCTGCGCAACGATGGCGGCAATAAACAGAACTGGATCAAAATCAAGCTGATTGGAACCAAGTGCAACCGAACGGCGATCGGTGCGCGTGTGCGAGTGATGACGGGAAAACATATACAAATGGATGAAGTCCACAGCGGCTCGAGTGTTATGTCGCAGAGCGACCTGCGTTTGCACTTCGGCCTGGGCAAGGCCGAGTCCATCGATGCGGTGGAAGTGAAGTGGCCGACCACGGGGAAGATTGAGCGCTTCACAGACGTGAAGGCGAACCAGATTCTTACCATCCGGGAAGGTAGCGGGATTACTTCCACCGGACATGCCAAATGACAACGGCGCGAACGCCAGATTCAGACGGCGTGAATTCCGCGACGGCGGGCGGAGATCAGGATGCCTCAGCCTCTGCCGCGTTGGCACGCTATTTACACATGAGAGTGCCGTACTCGCGAAATCCGGAGCGTTGATTTTGGATCCGTTGTCAGGGCGTCCCAGTCGTCGCTCCACGTCACCAATCTCAATCTCCGTGAGGGTAGGCCGCTGGACAGACGGTTATCTGGAATCTTTCGTGAAGATAAAGATACTAGACCTTTTTCGTCCTTTGCGTTGGGCCTGAGTGGTCGGCCAGGATTGCTGGCGTCAGAATTTTCTCGCCGAGGGCGCAC
>DATBEI010000260.1:0-26553 GCA_036269595.1 Candidatus Sulfotelmatobacter sp. | reverse complement strand
CGAGCACGATGCATGCGGGATTGGGTTTGTGGCCAGCATTGGCGGCCATAAGAGCCACGACATTATCCGCAAGGGAATCCAGGTGCTGCTCAACCTGGCGCACCGCGGCGCCTGCGGCTGCGACCCTGAAACCGGCGACGGCGCAGGCGTTCTCATCCAGATTCCACATAAATTTTTCGCCCGCGAATGCGAGAAGCTCGGATTCTCGCTGCCGAAGCCAGGAACATACGGCGTGGGCATGACGTTCCTGCCAGTGGAGAAGCATCAACGGCTGCAGTGCGAAGGAATTCTCGAGCGCATCGTGCGCGAGGAGGGAATGACTTTGCTGGGCTGGCGCGATACGCCGGTGTATGCGTCGGCGATTGGGCGCGTGGCGCGAGCTTCGCAGCCTTACATCCAGCAGGTTTTTGTGAAATGCGCTCCGGGGATGGAGGAAGACGCCTTCGAGCGCAAGCTTTACGTAGTGCGCAAGCGGGCGGAGAACGAGATTCGGGAGTCAGGTATTGAAGATGCGGAAATGTTTTATATCCCGTCGCTTTCTTGCCGGACCATCATTTACAAAGGTTTGTTGCTGGCTCCGCAGATCGCGAACTTTTATCGGGAACTTTCTGATCCGGATGCGGAAAGCGCGCTGTGTCTGGTGCACCAGCGGTTTTCTACGAATACATTTCCGAGTTGGCAGCGGGCGCATCCTTACCGGTATATCGCGCACAACGGCGAAATCAATACGCTACGCGGCAACGTGAACTGGATGAACGCACGGCAGTCGTTGCTGCAGTCTCCACTGTTGGGCGAGGACATGAAGAAGCTGCATCCCATCATCGCGCCCGACGGCAGCGACTCGGCGAATTTTGACAATGCGGTGGAGTTGCTGCTGCAAGCAGGGCGGAGCCTCCCGCATGTTATGGCCATGCTGATTCCCGAGGCCTGGGCGGGAAATCCACACATGAAGCCGGAAAAGCGCGCTTTTTACGAATATCACGCGTGCCTGATGGAACCTTGGGACGGTCCTGCGGCGATTGCATTCACTGATGGGCGGGTGATTGGCGCGACCCTCGACCGCAACGGTTTGCGGCCGGGAAGATACGTCGTAACTCATGACGGGCTAGTGGTGATGGCGTCAGAAGCGGGCGTGCTTGAGATTGCTCCCGAGCAAGTGAAGAGTAAGGGACGCTTGCAGCCGGGGAAGATGTTCCTAGTGGATACCGTAGAAGGGCGTATCGTGTCCGATAAAGAAATCAAGCAGAAGCTGGCGTCACGACAGCCTTATGGCGAGTGGGTGATAGAGAATCAGATCACGATCGATCAACTGCCGGAACCCTCGCGCATGCACTATCCTGATGCCGAGACGCTGCTTCGGCGCCAGCGCGCTTTCGGTTACAGCGACGAAGATTTGCGGATGATTCTGGCGCCGATGGCGTCGAAGGGCGAAGAGCCGATCGGTTCGATGGGCACAGATACGCCTTTAGCGTGTCTCTCCGACAAGCCACAGTCGTTGTTCAATTATTTCAAGCAGCTGTTTGCGCAGGTGACGAATCCTCCCATCGATCCCATCCGCGAAGAGATGGTGATGTCGCTGATCAGCTACATCGGGAGCGAGCGCAACATTCTGGAGGAGGCGCCCGAGAATTGCCACATGCTGAAACTGGCGCATCCGCTGCTCACGAACCGAGAACTGGAGAAACTGCGCCGGGTATCGAATCGCGATTTGCTGGCGACCACTCTGCCGGCGTTATTTCGAGCGAGCGATGGAGAAAAAGGGCTGAAGCGGGCGCTCGATGAGTTGTGCCAGCGCGCCTCGTTGGCAGTGAAGGCCGGCTACTCTCTGCTCATCCTTTCTGATCGCGGCGTTGATAAGGATTTCGCGCCGATTCCATGCTTGCTCGCGCTGGCGGCGGTGCACAATTTGCTCGTGCGAGAAGAAACGCGAACGCAAGTTGCGCTCATCACGGAATCAGGCGAGCCGCGCGAGGTCATGCATTTTGCCTTGCTCAGCGGCTATGGGGCTAGTGCAATCAACCCGTACCTGGCATTGGAGAGCGTGGAAAACCTGGTCGGGCGGGGCGAGTTGGACGAGGAGATTACGGTAGAAATTGCGCTGAAGCATTTCATGAAGGCGATAAAGAAAGGACTGCTGAAGACCTTCTCGAAGATGGGCATTTCGACGCTGCAGAGCTATCAGGGGGCACAGGTCTTCGAAGCCATCGGGCTAAACCGGGATTTGATTGACGCTTACTTCGCCGGCACGACTTCGCGTCTGGAGGGGATCGGGCTCGATGTTCTCGCGGCCGAAGCGCAGATGAAGCACGAGTATGCCTTCCGTCCGCTGACCGAATTCGAAACTGAGCTTTCGGTAGGAGGCAGCTATCACCAGCGGGTCAATGGCGAATACCATTTGCTGAATCCTTTGACGATTGGCAAGTTGCAGCAGGCGGTACGGCAGGACAGCTTCAAGACATTTCAGGAATACACGGAACTGATCGACAAACAGAGCGCCAATTTGTGCACGCTTCGCGGGTTGATGAAGCTGAAAAAGAGCGAGACGCCGGTTCCGATCGAAGAGGTCGAGCCTGCAAAAGAAATCGTAAAGCGCTTCACCACGGGTGCAATGTCGTTCGGATCGATTAGCAAGGAAGCGCACGAAACTTTGGCCATTGCCATGAACCGCATCGGAGGAAAGTCGAACACGGGCGAGGGCGGGGAAGATGAAGAGCGCTTTAAGCCGGACGCGAACGGCGATTTGCGGCGCAGCGCGGTCAAGCAGGTGGCATCGGCGCGCTTCGGCGTAACCGCGAACTATCTGGTGAACGCAGATGAGTTGCAGATCAAGATGGCGCAAGGCGCAAAGCCCGGCGAGGGCGGACAACTTCCCGGACATAAAGTCGACGAGGTGATCGCGCGTTTGCGACATTCCATCCCCGGAGTGGGCTTGATCTCCCCTCCGCCGCATCACGATATTTATTCGATTGAAGACCTGGCGCAACTGATCTACGACTTGAAGAACGTCAATCCGACCGCTCGCATTGCAGTGAAGTTGGTGGCCGAGGTGGGTGTGGGCACAGTGGCGGCAGGCGTGGCGAAAGCGCATGCGGATGTCGTATTGATCAGCGGAGACAGTGGAGGCACCGGTGCGTCTCCGTTGAGTTCGATCAAACATGCAGGAATTCCGTGGGAACTGGGCTTAGCCGAAACCCAGCAAGTGCTGCTGCTAAACGATCTGCGGAGCCGCATCCGGGTGCAGACCGACGGAAAGTTGCAGACCGGACGCGACGTTGCGATTGCGGCGCTTTTGGGAGCGGAGGAGTTTGGTTTTGCGACGACCCCACTGATCGCGATGGGATGCATCATGATGCGCAAGTGCCATCTCAATACCTGTTCGGTGGGCATTGCGACTCAGGATCCCGTGCTGCGCAAGCAATTCCAGGGGCAGCCCGAACACGTGATTAATTTCTTCTTTTTTATAGCGGAACAGCTTCGGCTGTACATGGCGGAGATGGGATTCCGTACCGTTGACGAGATGGTGGGCCGCGTCGACATGCTCGACGTGAAGCCCGCAGTTGACCATTGGAAGGCGAAGGGCCTGGACTTTTCGGCGATCCTCTATAACCCGCCAGTGCCGTCGCGTGTGGCGCGCCGCTGCGTGCACAACCAGGATCACGGGCTGGAGCGCGCACTGGATCATCAACTGGTTGAGCACTCCCTCGACGCGTTGCTGAGTCTGAAGAATGTTGAAATCAATTTGCCGGTGCGCAATGTCCATCGCTCGGTCGGCACAATCTTGAGTGGAGAAATCGCGCGTCGCTACGGTTCAGGAGGGCTGCTCGACGACACAATTCGCATCCATCTGACGGGTTCTGCGGGTCAAAGCCTGGGAGCGTTTTTGGCTAAGGGCGTTACGCTCAAGCTGGAAGGCGACGCTAACGATTATGTCGGCAAGGGACTTTCTGGCGGCAAAATCATTGTCTATCCACCAAGAGAATCCAGCTTTGCCCCGGAACAGAATATTTTGATTGGGAACGTTGCCCTCTACGGCGCGACAAGCGGCGAAACATTTTTTAATGGCGTGGCCGGCGAGCGCTTTGCCGTGCGCAATTCGGGTGCGACCGCGGTGGTCGAGGGGGTTGGGGATCACGGCTGCGAATACATGACGAACGGGGTGGTCGTGGTGCTGGGTTCATGCGGCAGGAACTTCGCGGCTGGCATGAGCGGCGGCGTCGCCTACGTTTTCGATGAGCGAGGCGATTTCACTGAGGAACGTTGCAATCTCGATTCCGTCGACCTGGAACCGCTACTCGAGGAGCAAGATTTGCAGATTGTGCGTGGTCTCGTCACTCGGCACATGGAGTTGACGGGAAGCCCGCGCGCGAAGTGGATTCTCGACAACTGGCGAGAAACGGTTTCGCGATTCATCAAAGTTTTTCCGCACGAATTCAAGCGAGCGCTGGGAGTGGGCCGGAGTACGCGGGCCTATGTCCCGAGCCAACTGGTGTCCGTTCCCACGGAAACCGAGTTGCAGCGCGAGCAGGTGCAGCATGGGTAAGCCCACTGGATTTATGGATTACTCGCGCGAGTTGGCACCGCGCCGTCCAGTCGCGGAGCGAGTCAACGACTGGTTTGAGATCTATCAGGATTTTCCGGAAGAGAAATTGCGCAAGCAAGGCGCGCGCTGCATGGATTGCGGCGTTCCATTTTGCCAGACGGGATGTCCGGTCAACAATCTGATTCCTGACTGGAACGATCTGGTGTATCGCGGGCGCTGGAAAGACGCGGTGCGGCAGTTGCACGCGACCAACAATTTTCCAGAATTTACGGGCCGCATCTGTCCGGCTCCCTGCGAGGCGTCGTGTGTGCTGGGCATCAACCAGCCTCCGGTCACGATCAAGCAGAACGAAAAAAATATTGTGGAGCGAGGATTTCTCGAGGGCTGGATTCGCCCGGAGCCGGCGAAGACTCGCAGTGGAAAGAAAGTAGCCGTCGTGGGATCAGGGCCCGCGGGCTTGGCTGCGGCGCAACAGTTGTGCCGCGCCGGACATACGGTGATGGTCTACGAAAAAGCCGATCGGATCGGAGGATTGCTGCGATACGGTATTCCTGAATTCAAGCTGGAGAAACACATCGTCGACCGGCGTCTCGAGCAGATGTCTGCCGAGGGAGTGAAGTTTGTCACCAATGCAGAAGTTGGCAGGAACGTCGCGGTGGAGGATTTACGCCGCGAATATGATGCGATCGTGCTGGCGGGCGGCTCCGAGTATCCGCGTGACTTGAAAGTGCCCGGACGCGATCTGAAAGGCATTCACTTCGCGATGGAATTTCTGCCGCAGCAAAACAAGCGATGCGCCGGCGATGCGATGGATCAAGCGAAGGAAATTCTCGCAACCGGCAAACGTGTGGTCATCATTGGCGGCGGAGATACAGGCGCCGATTGCCTGGGCACGTGCCACCGGCAGAAGCCGCTGTTAGTTCACCAATTCGAAATCATGCCGAAGCCGCCGGACGAGCGTTCCCCGCAAACGCCGTGGCCGCTATGGCCCCTCCAGTTGCGCGTTGAAGCGGCCCACGAAGAGGGCGGCATACGCGACTGGGGTATCGCGACCAGTAAGTTTACCGGCGACCAAAACGGCAATGTGAAGCAGTTGCATGGCGTACGGGTTGGCGCTGCGCCGAAGTTTGAGGCGCTCGCTGGCACGGAGTTTACGATGGAGGCCGACTTGGTTCTGATTGCCATGGGCTTTCTGGGTCCGGTGCGAAGCGGAATGATCGAACAGTTGGAGGTTCAACTCGACAACCGCGGCAACGTCGCAACCGATCAGAATTACATGACGTCGGTTCCGGGAGTATTCGCCGCGGGCGATATGCGCCGCGGTCAATCGCTGGTGGTGTGGGCGATCTCCGAGGGCAGAAGCGCTGCCGCTTGCGTCGATTCCTATCTACAATCGCTGGTCGCGCGGCCTGTTGTTCCGCTCGCTTCGGCGGCTCGACAAATTGCTTCGTGAGCGTCACTAGCCGGCGCGGTTCAAGCTAAGATGGATCTTCACAAGAATGAAGCTTAGTGAGTGGCTGCTCCAGCGTCATGATCCAACTCTCAGACATCCAATCCGCGCTGCAGAGAATTCGTGCCGATATCCGAATTTCACCATGCACTCACTCTGAAACATTTTCCGGGCTCACGAATAACTCCATATTTCTGAAGTTGGACAATCAGCAGCGCACCGGAGCGTTCAAAGAGCGAGGCGCGTTGAACAAGTTGCTCACTCTGAGCGGCGACGAACGTGCACGCGGTGTAATTGCGGCGTCGGCCGGCAATCATGCGCAGGGCGTGGCATACCACGCGGGACGGCACAAAATTCAGGCGCATATCGTGATGCCTCTTCCTACGCCGCTAACGAAAGTGTCGGCGACTCGCGCGTACGGCGCGGAGGTTGTGCTGCACGGCACGAATTACGACGAAGCTTACGACAAAGCCGTCGAGCAGAGCGCGCAAGACGGATTGACTCTGATTCACGCGTTCGATGACGACACCGTCATCGCGGGGCAAGGCACATTGGGGCTCGAGATTCTTCAGCAACATCCGGATATCGAGGTCATCGTTGCGCCTGTCGGCGGCGGGGGCCTTATCGGCGGGGTCGCATGCGCGGTCAAAGAGACGAATCCCGCGGTACGGGTCTTTGGAGTGCAGCCGGCGAAGATTCCGTCGATGAAAGCTGCTATGGCGGCGGGAAAGCCGGTTACGTTGAAATCGGCGAAGACAATCGCCGATGGAATTGCGGTGCGCCGGGCAGGGGAGCGCACGCTTCCGCTGGTGCAGAAGTATGTCGACGGCATCGTCACGGTGGAAGAGGAAGAGATCGCGAACGCGATTCTGTTGCTATTGGAGCGAGAGAAGACTCTGGCCGAAGGCGCGGGAGCGGCCGCCATAGCCGCGCTGCTGAACCGCAAGCTGGCTCTTCAGGGCAAACGAATCGCGGTGCTTGTTTGCGGCGGCAATATCGACGTGACCTTATTAGCGCGCATTATCGAACGCGGACTGGTAAAGGACGGGCGTCTGGTGCGTTTGCGCGTTCACTTGCCCGACTATCCTGGCGCGCTGCACCGGCTTACGGGGATTCTCGCCGATCATCGGGCCAACATTGTAGAGACCGCATACGATCGCGCTTATCACGGAGTCAATTTAGGCGATACCGCCATCGACATCACCATGGAAACCCGAGGACCCGATCACATTGCAGAACTGCTCGCGGCTCTAGTGTCCGCGGGTTACACCCACGAGAGAATTTTGTAATCGTAGCGTGATCCACTGCGGCCCCGGACGAATGCGTCCGGGGCTAGGTGTTATTGGAAGCTGCGCGTGGGCACTACGAATATCCCATTCAATCAATCCCTGAACTCGTAGTTCCAATCGTTTTTTTTGTAATACTTGTTCTGTCTGGGTAAAACTTTGTAAACCAGCGGGTTCCGCGGCTGGCGGCCATGTAAATTAGAAGGTGCAAACATGAAGGTCAAGTATTCAATACTTGCGACGTTTGTCGTTACCATCCTCAGCCTGTCCGGGGCGGATTTCCTGCCGAGATGTTCGGGATTAGGCCAGGCGCAAGGCGGCGGGCAAGCTGCAGTTGCGCGGCGCATTGGGGCGATCAAAGCAATCAATGGGAACGCGATTACGTTGACGCCGGATTCCGGCCCTGATGTCGCAGTGACGGTGCAGCCGAACGCACGTATTTTGCGAATTGCGCCGGGAGAGAAAGATTTGAAGAATGCCGCTCCCGTGCAGTTACAGGATTTGCAGGTTGGAGACAGAGTGCGCGTGCGTGGGCAGGCATCTGCGGACGGGACATCCATCGCGGCAATGGAAGTAATTGTGATTCCGCATACTGATCTGCAGGCGCTGCACGAAAAAGAGCGGCTGGATTGGCAGAAGCGAGGATTGGGAGGCCTGGTGCGTGCGGTCGATCCGGGAACTGGCACCATAACAATTTCGGTGACCAGTCTTGGCGGAAAAAAAGAAATCGCGGTGCACACGTCGAAGAGCACGGTATTTCGGAGGTACGCACCGGATTCGGTGAAGTTCGATGATGCCAAGCCGAGCACGCTGCAGGAAATTCAGGCGGGCGATCAACTCCGGGCGCGCGGCGATCGCAGCCCCGACGGCTCTGACGTAACCGCGGAAGAGATTGTCACTGGGAGTTTCCGCAATGTCGCGGGACTGGTAAATGCGGTGGACGCAAGTTCCAGCACGATTACCGTTCAAGATTTATTGAGTAAGAAGCCAGTGCAGGTAAAGATTACTTCCGACTCACAACTCCACAAACTGCCGCCGGAGATGGCGCAGCGTATCGCGGCGCGGTTGAAAGCTTCAATGGGAGCGGGCGGGACAGGAACGAGCGGATCGAATTCGAGTGCTGCGCCGGCTGGAAATGGTCAACCATCGGGAGCGCCGGCCGGGGCAAATGCCAGCGGCGGAGGAATGGCCGGCGGAGGAATGCACCATGGCGGATCGCCCGACTTCCAGCAAATGTTGAACCGAATGCCCGCGGTCACGCTTGCCGATTTGCATAAAGGAGACGCTGTGCTGGTCGTTACGACCCAGGGCACGACGAACGACGGCGGTACCGCCATCACGCTCTTGAGTGGAGTGGAGCCGATCCTGCAGGCGGCTCCCAGTGGCAGTCAGGCAATGATGTTGGCGCCGTGGAGTTTAGGCGGCGCACCCGGCGGAGATGCCAGTCAATAACCCTGTGTTAATCAATTTTCCGCGTTTTTATCTTGATCGGTCATAAGAAATGGGAAATTCATGAAGTGTGTGAGGTGCGTGCGTTTCGTCATAGCATTCGCGTGTTTGCTGTTGGCAAGTGGGTTATGGGCGCAGACGGCGTCGGGAGTGCTTCGCGGGCAAGTATCCGATCCCTCCGGAGCCGCGATCCCGGGAGCCAGCGTAATTATGACGCCGGCGAGCGGATCACCGATTGTCGTTCAGAGCAATGGCCAGGGCGTGTATGAGTTCAAGAATTTGCCCGCGGGCAAATATATTCTGACGGTTGCTGCACAGGGATTCACGCTCTATGAAAACGACAGCGTGGTAGTTGCCGACCAGCCTTTGCGGCTGAACGTGACCATGACGATCGAAGTGGAGCAACAGAAAGTTCAGGTCTCGGACACTGCGCCGACTGTCGATGTGAATCCCGATAATAACGCTGGCGCGATCACGATTTCCGGCAAAGAACTCGAGGCTTTGCCCGATGATCCCGACGAATTGCAGTCCGATCTGGAAGCACTAGCGGGGCCGTCCGCAGGTCCCAACGGCGGGCAGATGTACATTGACGGGTTTACCGCCGGTCAACTTCCGCCGAAGTCGTCTATTCGCGAAATTCGAATCAACCAGAATCCTTTTTCTTCGGAATACGACAAGCTGGGTTACGGCCGCATCGAAATCTTTACCAAGCCGGGTACGGATAAGTATCACGGGCAATTCTTTGTGTTGGGGAATGACTCTGCTTTCAATTCCTCCAACCCGTTTCTGGTTTCGGAGCCTCCCTACTATTCGACGCAGTACAATGGAAACCTCGGCGGACCGATCAATAAGAGCGCGTCGTTTTTCTTCAACATGGACCGCCGTAACATCAATGATCTGTCCGCAACTAATGCCTACGTCCTCAATTCTGCTTTCTTGCCCTACAACTTTGTGAATGCAATACCCAACCCTCGTGAGCGAACCAACCTTAGTCCGCGGGTTGATTGGGCGCCGACGAAAAATAATACGGTCACTGTGCGGTACCAGTTCTATCGCGACACGGAGAACAACCAACTGGGCAATGCGCTTGACCTTCCAACGCAGGCCTATTACACGCAGAGTACAGAAAATACGGTGCAGGTGAGCGACACGCAGGTAATCGGCTCCAAGATTATCAACGAGCTTCGATTCCAGTATCTCCGCGATAACTCGATTCAGACGGCTGCCAACACGACGCCGAGCGTTACCGTACTGGGCAATTTCACGGGTGGAGGCTACGCCTCAGGGAATCAGAACGACACACAAAACAGCTACGAGATACAGAACTATACCTCGCTGATTCATGGCAATCACTCGCTGAAGTTTGGCGCAAGGGGACGCGTCACTCAGGAGACGAACTATTCCACTTCAGGATTCAACGGCACTTTTACTTTTTCTTCGTTAGGAAGCATTGCGGAGCCTGACAATAACACTCCGTCGAACTGCACATCGTTCGCTCAAAATCCGCCCTGCCCCATCTCATATCTCTACGCCCAGCAGCAGTTAAGCGGCGGGGGGATTCCCTATGCGACGCAGCTCACTTACACCATCGGGAGCCCAACAGCGCAGGTCACCTACTACGATGTCGAGCCTTATATTCAAGATGACTGGCGCGTGAAACCAAACCTCACGATTAGTTCAGGCCTGCGGTTCGAGGCCCAAAACGACATTCACGATCACGCGGATTGGGCGCCGCGCTTCGGTTTTGCCTGGGGAGTAGGAGGTAGAAGCGCACCACCCAAAGTTGTCATTCGTGGTGGCTACGGCATTTTCTATGAGCGATTCGAGACCGCCCAAATTCTGCAGGCGGAGCGTTTAAACGGCATAACGCAACAACAATTCATCATTGATAATCCGACTTGCTTTCCCGGGCTCGACGTCTCCCTTGCAAGCTTCGCGAATTGCGGCCCAGTCTCGGGCGGGTCGAATATTTATCAGATCAGTCCGAAATTGCACGCGCCCTACACGATGCAAGGAGCGCTGGGAGTGGAACGCCAGCTCACCAAGGCGGCAACGCTCTCGGTCATTTACTTGAATTCTCGTGGCTTTGACCAGTTTGCTCTGATCAATGCGAACGCACCCTATCCGGGAACGCCGTGCGCACCGAATTGTCCCGCCATCCAAGGTGGCAATATTTACCGCTATGTTTCTGAGGCGAACTTCGAGCAGAACCAGTTGATGATCAACTCGAACGTGCGCATCGGTTCGAAGGTTCAGTTGTTCGGATTTTATTCGTTGAATTATGCCAATAGCGACGCTTCCGGAGTTTCCAGTTTTGCCTCGAATTCCTACAACATCCGGCAGGATTACGGTCGGGCGTCGTTCGATGTCCGCCACAGGGTTTTTCTTGGGGGCAGCATCTCGTTGCCGTACTTGTTTCGTCTCAGTCCGTTCATGGTGATCAGTTCCGGTTCTCCCTTTAACATCACTTCGCCGATTGACGTGAACGGGGACCAGCTCTACAACGATCGTCCAGGGCTGATCTCTACCGCGAAGTGTGCGACGAACTCGCAAACCCCGACCGGCCCGCAGAAAAATATTTACTGCACAACCCTGGGCACGTTCGACTCCTTAGGCGGAGGAACGCTGCTGCCTATTAACTACGGTACCGGGCCTACGCACTTTGTGATGAACATGCGATTCACAAAAACCTTTGGGTTCGGCCCCAAGGCGAAAGCTACTTCCGGGGCTGGTGGAAACCAGGGTGGCGGGGGCCCGCGAGGAGGAGGTCATCGCGGTGGTCCGCTGTTTGGCGGCGGCCCGTCATTCTCATCGGGGAATTCCGATCGCCGTTACAATCTGACCCTCGGCCTGAGTGCCCGTAACCTCTTCAACAACGTGAATGTAGCCAATCCGAACGCTGTGTTGGGCTCGCGCCTGTTTGACGTTTCCAACGGTCTGCAAGGAGGTCCGTTCTCGCCTGGCACAGCCGCGAACCGGAAATTCGAACTGCAGGCCACGTTGAGTTTCTGATTACGGATTCCTCGCGCCTATCGCGATAGTACGGGTTCAGGATATGCTGGGACTACAGGAAAACTGCTGGGCAATTCTAAACAAGGGCCGCAAAATCGATTGTCTCTGTTTCCGACGACCAGACGAACTTTTATTCGACTCGCAGCGACCGCGGGCGCTGGTGCGCTTGCGATCGACACCACCCTGATCGAGCCTAATCGTCCGCGAATCGTTCGAAAAGACATTGCGCTTCGCCGCTGGCCGGCACGCTTGGAAGGCTTCACCATCGCTCATCTCAGTGACTTTCACTACGATCCTTATTGTTCGGTTCACCCCCTGCGAGCGGCGATCGGGATGGTCAATGACTTGCGCCCTGATCTAATCGTGCTGACCGGAGATTTTGTCTCGGAACCATTCCTTCTTGGTGATCGCAAAAAAGCTGCGTTCGCTTCCCAGCCTTGCGCCGAGTTATTGACACAAATGCAGGCGCCTCATGGTTCGTGGGCGGTGTTGGGTAATCACGACGTTCTGACTGATGCGAGTCGAATTATTACCTCGCTGCAGAACCAGGGAATTCAGGTTTTGGTTAATCAATCGGTAGCCATCGAGCGCGATGGCGCGCGATTCTGGCTAAGCGGAATCGATGACGCACTGGAACGGACTCCCGATCTCGAGGGCACCTTGCACAAGATTCCCTCGGATGACCCCGTCGTCCTTTTGGCTCATGAGCCCGACTATGCCGATTATGCCGCACATTATGCAGTCGATCTCCAACTGTCGGGGCACTCGCATGGAGGGCAGATCCGCTTGCCCTTGCTTCCACCTCTTTTCTTGCCTCCGTTAGCCCGAAAATACGTTTGGGGCTTGTACGAGGTAGGAGGGCTCACCCTCTATACGAATCCTGGCTTAGGAACCGTAAATATTCCAGTCAGGATGAATTGCCCTCCTGAAATTACGTTGCTGACGATTCGGCGCGTGGCGATCGCCGCGGCTTGAGGCGGTATGCAGGCGCTTGCACTTCACCAGCACCCGCTGCTCGAAGCCTTTCCCGTAACCGACTGAAACTAAGTCTGTTGTTCATCCCTTGGAATGGCCCTGCATTTGCCGGAGAGCGAAGAATGCATCGCTCGATCTGGCTTGCAACTCTGTCGTGTTCTTTAGCTTTGATTACTTTGGCGGCGGCAACGACTACGCGCGTGCGGTCGGAAGATGTTGTAGGACGCGAGCGGCAGCTATCGCGAACATTGATTCGTGCTTCCCAGTTCGTCGACGTGCCTCACATTAGCCTGCAGCGATCTTGCGCCGAGATTCAACCACCTGAGGCCTTGACTACGCCAGATCCATTTTTCACTCCAATGGAGCGCAACCGGAAAGTCAAAGTCAGCTTCATCATTGGAATCGACGGGCGGGTTCACAGCCCGCTGATCTTGGAAAGCGCAGGACTCGCTGGCGATCGCCACGTTCTGCAAACTGTGCGTACCTGGAAATATCGTCCTGCGACTTGCAACGGTGTACCGACCGAGACAGAAGGTAAGATCGAGTTTTCCAGCCGATAGCACTCGTTTTTGAGACGCTGGGCTAGAATGACCCCAGCAATGGGGTGATTTGATCCGTGAACGAAGATAAGAGAAATCCCAGACCGTCCGGTTTACCCTCTGATTCAACTGTGCACAGTTCCGAACTCGAAGACCTATACCGCGGAGTGCAACCTGAGATGCTGCGTCCCAAGCCCAGTGCAGAGGCGCTGGCGGCTGCGTTAGAGGCTGCGCAGCGCTTAGCCGCTGAAGCAGACGCGGAACAGGCTGCAGATGATACGGCGGAGGAACTGCCGAATGTTTCATCTACGATCGTTTGCAGCGTCTGTGGATATGGCAATCGGCAAGGGAACAAGTTCTGCGGCATGTGCGGAGTCGCCGTAAACGAGAGGCAAGCAGAAGCGATGCGTCCGAGCGAACGTATGGCTCCCACTTCGCTGTCATTACCGGCGAATCGTTTCCCCGAGGAAGAATTGGAAGTGCATCCAACCCAAGGCCGCGGACAGGAAACCCATCACTACCATCACCACTATCATCACCATTACTTTCCGGGCGGAGCGGAGGGCATGAACGGGGCGCGATCTGGCAGCGAAGGTGCTCGCGTTGAACCGGTGCGGGACTTGCGACCGACTGCGGCGCTAAGGGGCGACATGAGCCGCGCCGAAGCAGCGGTGCGGCGGGTCACGCACGAGTGGGTATTGGCCTGCAACACAAAACATCTCGACGATCTGCTGGACCTTTATGTTGCCGACCCGCTGGTGCTGCGATCTAACTGTCCTCCGATAAGGGGAGCGGCTGCGGTTCGCGAGTTCTTCTTTGGCGCGCTGGACGCCGGATTGGGAGAGGTAGAAGTCGAACCGTTGCGCGTGGAAGTTGTCGGCGACCTGGCCTACGAAGCGGGGCGATGCAAGGCATTAATTCCCAGTGCGAGCGGGAAGCGCCGCGAAGAGCGCGGGAAGTATCTGTGGGTGTGCGCGCGGCAGAGCAATGGCGAATGGAGATTGGCCGCCGACTGCTGGTCGAGTGATTTGACGCTCACCACGCTGGAGTCCGACGTCCCGCAGAGCGGGGGAGTGAAAACTACTACGCCCCGTAAGAGTTTGTGACAGTGAAACGGAGGTCAGCGTGCTTCCCGTCAGGCTAGAACTTCACCATGATCGCGTACCTGAAGCTGGGCTCATCTTTTCGCAGATCGGGACAGAAACCCGCCGTGCCTGCCACACACGTGAAGCCTGGTGTGGCAGAGAGGAACGGCCCCGGTACGAACGTGGTGGTCCCCACCACAGATCCTGCACTTGGACTGGGAATGTTGCTGGGAGCAAGGTTGTCGCCGGGCGTGATTCCTCCGCGACCAGTCCAGTAAGGTACGTTCGCGTGGCGATAGCCGTACTCGGCGCGGAAAGTGATGTACTGTTTTGGCATCCAGTCGAAGGTGAGCGAACCATCCCAGGCTTTGTACGGATCGCCGGGATTCTGCGTGAAATAGGGCGAGCCAGAAATAGCGTCAGCTCCATTGATCGGTGGCAGCAAGGTCAAGTAACGTCCTGGATTGGCCATCGCGCCGCCGCCGAGAGTGATGCCATATAAATCTTTCTTGAACCACCAGCGGTTGTAGAGCATCCAGCCGGCGAATGTCTGCTTGCTGCTGGTGGCCGTGTTGTGATGGCAATTCACGTTGTTATTGATTACTCGACCCTGTGCGCTCACGAAGCTTCCGTGGCCTCCATACTCGCAGCCGAGGTCTCCCGTAACCGAGAACGCCATTTTGTCCAGGAACTTTTGTGGCTGGTCGTAATACTTGACCTCAACGCTGTTGTCGGTGTGGATGCGCGAGCGACCGAACTGGCCGTCTCCATTGCCTAGCGCGTCTTCGCCCATGCCGTAGTTGTTGAAGACGAGAGACAGCCACGGCTTCGGACGATATAGGATCTGCCCGCCGAGCCCGGGCTTGCTGCCCAGTCTGCCGTAGGACTGCCAGCCATTAATGATCCAGGGTTCGATCTTCAGTTTGTCCGTCGGAAACCATTGGATGCGGACTCCGTTAAAGAACCACGGGGTATTGGAAGACACATAGGAAGGTTGGTATGCCCAGTTGTCGAAGTTGTAGTAACTGAACAGACCGATGTAGGAGACGAAAATTCCGGCATCGAGATTGAGTCCGTGGTTCACGTCCCAGTGGTAGCCGGCGTTGGCCTCGGAAACATACTTATAGGCACCGCGAAGATCCCACTGACCGCGGCCGGGGCTGGCGTCATTGCGCGGCGTGGTAACGCCGAACATGCCATTCATGGTCAAGATTCTGGCGTTCACATTTTGCCAGTGGAAGTTGCCGCCAAAACTGATCTGTTCGATCTGGACTTCATTGGCGCGGAAGATTTCCGTAGAGCCGCCCATAGTGTCGTCCTTGGGATGGTTGAGGTCCTCGATGTAATTAATGTCCATGCGGATTTCTGGAGTGAAGAATTTGGAATCCCAGACGACATCTTTGTTGCGCGGATTTCCATTCAGCCACGTCCAGTCGGCATAGGCGAATGGTGCTGTCGGCAGTGGCTTTTCTGGCTGCCCTGAACCTTGTGCCGCACCATTGGCAGGGCTCACCGCTGCGGCCTCAACGGTTTTTGGTTCCGGAACCGCAGCGGGTGCAGCAGCCGGTCCCGTCACCAGAGCCGGAGCGTTCGCGGCGGAGTTTCGGCCTCTTAGTTCCGCCTTGAGTTCGTCGATCTCCGCCTGCATCGCCGCCAACTGCTTTGCCAGCGCCGGCGATATTCCAGGATCGGGCGCGGCCGGCGCCGACGCCGTTTTTCCAGCCGCATTGAGCGTTTCGTCGCCAGCCCGAACCGTTTTATCCGAATCGGATTCATGCAGTGCCGCCACCTTTGTCGGAGTGGAAGCCTGCGTCTGCGCAACACTGCGCTGGGCAGTAACGGCAGTTAGGCTGAGAATCAGCGCAGGCAATGCTGCGAACCGCAGGGCTTTGCACAATCCAATATCGACGGTCATCATGGTACCGATCTCCGGCTGTTCTAGAGTTGAATTCCGTTGTATGTAAGCGAGCGCGGTCACGCCCGCTCCAGCGCAAGAGCGGCCATCCCACACTTCTTTCATGCCGCCCAAGTTCCATCATCCCGCACTGACTACTGAACGCTCGCTCGTTTGTTCGTAGGAAACTGCTGATCGAGGTCCAGGTTGAGTTCAAGCACATTCACGCGGGCTTCGCCCAGGAACCCAAGTTGTCTGCCTTCCGTATGTTTCGCTACCAATGGCCGCAACTGATCGATGGTTGTGCCGCGTTCCTTAGCGACACGAGACAACTGGAACTCGGCAGCCGCTGGCGTAATATGCGGATCGATCCCGGACGCGGAAGCAGTAACCAGATCAATCGGCACGGCTGCGTCAGGACGATCCGTTTGCGCAATCGCAACGTCGCTTTTCACTCGATCAATAAGCTTCTGGTTGGTCGGACCCAATTGTGAGCCATTGGTATTCGCAGCATCGTACCCATTTCCCGCACTCGATGGCCGGGAATGAAAGTAAGTTGGGCCCGAAAATCCCTGGCCGATGATGCTGGAACCCACCGTTTTGCCCGCTACCTGGATTAGCTGGCCGTTGGCCTTCGCCGGAAAAAGTAGCTGAGCCAGTCCGGTCACGACGAGGGGATAAATAATCCCCAGTAAAATCGTGGTCGCGATCGTCATCAATACCGCAGTAATAAGATTCTTTTTCATGGTCAACTCCTTACGCCAGCCCCATATGAGTGATCAGGATGTCGATGATCTTGATTCCAATGAAGGGCACGACGATTCCGCCGAGCCCATAAATCCAAAGATTGTTTCGCAGCATCACCGCGGCGGCCATGGGCCGATATTTCACTCCGCGCAATGCCAGCGGGATCAGCGCAACGATAATCAGCGCGTTAAAGATCACGGCCGACAAGATCGCAGATTGGGGCGTCTTCAGATGCATGATGTTCAATGCGTTCAGGACAGGAAAGGTTCCCGCAAACATTGCTGGAATGATGGCAAAATATTTCGCGACATCATTCGAAATCGAAAAAGTGGTGAGCGCGCCGCGGGTCATCAATAACTGTTTGCCGATTTCCACGATCTCAACGAGCTTCGTGGGATTCGAATCCAAGTCCACCATGTTGCCAGCCTCTTTCGCTGCCTGTGTGCCTGTGTTCATTGCGACTCCCACATCTGCCTGCGCCAGCGCGGGAGCGTCGTTGGTGCCATCACCCGTCATCGCGACCAGCTTGCCATCCGCTTGTTCCTTCTTGATGAGATCCATCTTGTCCTGCGGAGTGGCCTGAGCCAGAAAATCATCAACCCCAGCCTCTTGCGCAATCGCGGCAGCCGTCAGAGGATTGTCACCTGTGATCATGACCGTCCGAATTCCGATTGCCCGCAGTTGATCGAATCTCTCTCTCATTCCTCCCTTAACGATGTCCTTCAGTTCAATTACCCCGAGAGCTCCACGGCTCTTCTCCGCTACCACCAGGGGCGTGCCCCCTGACCGTGAAATTTCCTCCACAGTGGCTTTCAGTTCACCCGGCAGTTTGTTTCCATTCTGAGTTAGATAGTTCGCGATGGCATCAGTTGCTCCTTTGCGGATCTCAAAGCTGTTGAGATCCACCCCAGACATGCGGGTCTGAGCGCTGAAGGGCACGAAGTGCGCGTCATGCTGTCCCAACTCGCGCCCGCGCAAGCCGTATTTTTCCTTGGCGAGCACAACGATGGATCGGCCTTCGGGAGTCTCATCCGCCAGGGACGAGAGTTGCGCCGCGTCTGCCAGTTCCTGTTCGGTCACTCCAGGTGCGGGTACAAATCGCGATGCCTGGCGATTTCCAAGGGTGATGGTCCCAGTTTTATCCAGTAAGAGAGTGTTAACATCGCCTGCCGCCTCCACTGCGCGACCCGACATCGCAAGGACGTTATGCTGCACCAGTCGGTCCATGCCAGCGATTCCGATCGCGGAAAGCAGCCCGCCAATCGTAGTGGGAATCAGGCAGACCAGCAGCGATACCAAAACGAATACGGTTTGCGGCGCACCGAAATAAATTGCAAATGGCTGCAGGGTTACGACGGCGAGTAGGAAGATGATGGTCAATCCCGCTAGCAGAATGTTCAATGCAATCTCGTTCGGAGTCTTCTGGCGTTCCGCGCCTTCCACCAGCGCGATCATGCGGTCGAGAAATGTCTCTCCGGGATTGGAAGTGATTTTCACTTTGATCCGGTCGGACAAAACCCTCGTGCCGCCAGTAACTGCCGACCGATCACCGCCTGATTCGCGGATCACGGGGGCCGATTCGCCGGTGATGGCCGATTCATCCACCGACGCCACACCTTCGACGATCTCGCCATCCGACGGAATAAACTCCCCCGCTGAAACGAATACCAGGTCGCCGGCGATGAGCTTCGAACTTGCCACTTGTTCGGTGCGTCCGTCGTTGCCAAGTATCCGGTTCGCCATGGTTTCCGAACGCGCTCGTCGCAGCGTATCGGCCTGCGCCTTGCCTCGTCCCTCGGCCATAGCTTCAGCGAAGTTCGCGAACAGGACGGTGAACCACAGCCAGAGAGTGATCTGCAGGTTGAATTTGAAAGCCGCGCCGCCTTTGAACAACAGCGCAGTCGTAATCACGCTGCCGATTTCGACCACGAACATGACGGGATTGCCCATCATCTTCTTCGGATTCAGTTTGAGCAGGGCATCCTTGATCGCATTGCGAACAATCTTCCACTCCCAGACTGCTTTTTTTCTAGGTTTCATCGGCGAGTGCCCGAGCCGAACCGTTTCGGCGTGTGGAAGCGTTGCGGGTTGCATGGTTATAGCCATATTTCGAATCCTCTAGAACGTCTTGCCCGAAGCCATGAGCAGATGCTCAAGGATCGGCCCAAGGCTCAATGCCGGAAAGAATGTCAGGGCACCCACAATCAAAATCACGCCGATCAAAAGGACAGTGAACAGCGGGGTCGTCACGGGGAAGGTGCCTAAGGAAGGCGGCACATATTTTTTGCCCGCAAGGTTGCCGGCGATGGCCAACATGGGGATGATCATGAAAAACCGGCCCAGCAGCATGGTTAAGCCGATAGTTGTGTCGTACCACGCGGTATTCGCGGTTATTCCTCCGAACGCCGATCCGTTGTTTCCAGCCCCCGAGGTGAACGCGTACA
Source organism: Candidatus Sulfotelmatobacter sp. (assembly GCA_036269595.1). Taxonomy (GTDB): domain Bacteria; phylum Acidobacteriota; class Terriglobia; order Terriglobales; family Acidobacteriaceae; genus Sulfotelmatobacter. The sequence goes on along the minus strand of DATBEI010000260.1, from coordinate 7,132 downwards.
GAATTTCGCTAAATCCGTGAGGCCCCGGATTTAGAATCCCGGCGGTACCATACGGATACACCACTGAAATTGCGGTAAAGGTCAAAATCACTAGTGGGAAAATGAGGACGAACAACATCGCCATCTTGACGTCGTAGGCTTCAATTTTCTTGCCAAGATATTCCGGCGTTCGTCCCACCATCAAGCCGGCAATAAAAACGGCAAGGATAACATCAACCAGCATACCGTAGAGCCCCGAACCGACGCCGCCGAAGATCACTTCGCCCATCATGATGTTCGCCAGCGGAACCATCCCGCCGAGCGGCGTGTAGGAGTCGTGCCAGCCGTTGATGGCGCCGCAGCTGGCATCCGTGGTGACGGTGGCGAAAAGGGCGCTGTTGGCGATGCCGAATCGCACCTCTTTGCCTTCCATGTTTCCACCCGGCTGCAACGTGCTGGCTCTCTGATCGGTTCCGGTAAGCAACGGGTTCCCGCCAGCTTCCGCCCGATATGCCACGGTGACGCCTGCCAGAAACAGAATCGCCATTGCAGCCCACACCGCCCATCCGTGCCTTTGCGATCCCGTCATGCGGCCCAAGGTATAAGTCAGACCTGACCCGATCGCGAAGATCGAAACCAGTTCAATAAGGTTCGTCAGCGGAGTCGGATTCTCAAAGGGATGTGCGCTGTTCGCATTGAAAAAGCCGCCGCCATTCGTCCCGAATTCCTTGATGATTTCCTGCGAGGCGACCGGGCCTTGTGCGATGGTCTGGTCCGTTACGGTATCCATCACCGGCTTGCCCTGGCTGTCGACCACCGCCTTGCCGTCGGGAGTAACCTTCTGCACCTGCAGGGGCTCAACCAGTTTCGCGGTGTCATAGGGCTTGAGGTTCTGCACAACGCCCTGCGACACCAGCACCAGCGCGCCCACAATACAAAATGGCAGTAGCACCCACAGCGCAGAGCGAACCAGGTCGACCCAGAAATTGCCGATGGTCTGCATCTGTCGCCGGGCAATGCCGCGCACCAATGCGATTGCCAGTGCGATTCCCGTCGCGGCGGAAATAAAGTTGTGATAGGCCAGCCCCGCCATCTGCATGAAGTAACTCATCGTCGTTTCACCCGAATAGACTTGCCAGTTCGTATTCGTGGTGAAGGACGCCGCCGTGTTGAACGCCAGGTGAGCGGGGGCCACTGCACCAAATTTCTGCGGGTTCAATGGCAGATAACCCTGCAGGCGTTCCATTAAATAGAGCACCAGCATCGAGACCATGCTGAACAAGAGCATCGAAATGGCGTACTCGGTCCAGCGCATCTCGTGAGTCTCATCCACGCGCGTGACGCGATAGAGCAGGCGTTCGACCGGACGCAGCACGGGATCCATGAACGTCTTCTCGCGATTGAACACGCGCGCCATAAAAATGCCCAGCGGCTTGGTGATCAAAACAATGAGCACCAGAAACACCAGTATTTGTAACCACCCATTCGCGGTCATCTCAGAACTTCTCCGGACGCAGCAGCGCATAAATCAGATACGCCGCGGTCAGCACGCTGACTGCAAGCATAATGATCGATTCAAAACTCATGAGCTTCCCTCACTTCACCCGCTCGCAAAAGTGGACGTAGGCAATCGCTACCCCAAAAAACGCGACGGTAACGGCGATCCAAAGGATGTCTTGCATTGCGCTCTCCCAGGCGCTCCCATACGGCCAAATCGGACCTTCGCTTTCACGCAGAATCCGGCCCCGGCAGCGGGACGCCTACTTCATTCAAAAACAGAGGGCATAAAACTGGTCTAAAAGGTTCGTAAAGAGTTCATAAAGATTCACTGCATGGCGATAGGTAGGCGTTCGGTCGCACTGATCACCATTCCGCGCACGCAGACTGTCGAATCGGCAGATAACCCACGGCTCAGTTTGGCGGCTACTGGTTGCCTTCGACGATGGCGTCGAGTCTCCTGCGGAAACCCAGTCATCACGCGCGCACCAGCGGCGGACAACCTGACTCAGCAGCCCCACTCGGCATTTCCAGGCTTGGCAAAATACTGTCGTGAGTCTTCGTCCTGTCTGGCGCTCGTGGTTAGTTCGAGCAGTGCCAACCGCGCGGCCGCGATTAGCCTTCGCTTTTCGGCGGTCGACACCTGGTCCCATTTTTGAGAGTACTTGTTTGCCCCTTGGGAGTCTGGGGCGAGGGCCTGGTGATAGCGATGAAATAATTCTGCCAATTGTTCCGGTACAACTTCTTGGATGGACATTACGCGCGATCCGTTCTCCCGTGAAAGTCTATGTTGAGTGGCATTTCGGTGATCTGAAGCGCTGCTCGCGAGTGGCGAGGTCTAGACGGCAATTGCTTGCCGTTCCACGTCTTCTCCAACCGTAACTGAGGAGCCTTTCGATTGTTTGGCCAACGAGGAGAGATCTCTTTGTACAGCGCGAAGAGGAATCGCAAGTAAAAAGCGATGCCTGCACTACACAGCGTCGTGAATACCCAAATCAGCAACATCACACTTGCTCTGCTCGATGCCAATCAATACGACACTTTGGAATCGATCTACTGATTGAATACTCGAACCGCCGTAATTTTTGGGTAAAAGATTCATAAAGAGTTCATAAATGCGCACCGCTCATCGACTCCACGCGCCAATCACCCGGAAGCGCTCGCACAATTCATTCGCCTTTACTCCCCTGGCTGAAAGCGATACCCCACCCACGGTTCTGTGATGAGGTAACGCGGAGCAGTTTCATCGCGTTCCAATTTCTTGCGCAGATGTCCCACGCAGACGCGCAAATATTCTGGCTGTTCGACGCTGTTCGGTCCCCAAACAGCCGCGAGCAGCGCACGGTGTGTAATGACCTTGTCAGGGTGCCTTGCCAGGTATACCAAGACATCGAATTCTTTGGGAGTAAGATGGACCTCTTGATTCCTCACCTGGACCTGCCGGCCTGGAATGTCGATATGAAAATCGCCGATATCGATCACAGGAGTTTCTGGCAGATCGTCGGTATAAGTTCTGCGAAGAGCTGCTCGTACGCGTGCCAATAGCTCATTTACGCTAAAGGGCTTCGTGACATAGTCGTCTGCACCGGCGTCGAGCGCTTCCACTTTGATCGTTTCTTCGCCCTTTACTGACAGTACGATAATCGGAATACGAGATTGGCGTCGAACCTGCCTGCAAAGCTCCAACCCATCCATGTTGGGCATTCGCAAATCGGTGATAATTAGATCCGGAAGCCAGGTTTTCATCTCGAGTAAAGCCTGCATGCCGTCGGCTGCAGTTCGAATCCCGTAGCCTTGAGCCGACAGGCTGGTTTTGAGAACTCGCGTAATCTGGGCCTCGTCATCGACCACTAAAATGTTTCGCTTGCCGTCTGGATTGACCATGTGGCTCACTTCATTTCCTGCGTGACGATGTGGACATCGACTGGCGGTGCATCGCGCAAAAACCTATGGATCGCCGAAAGGTACAGATATCGCTTCCATCCCTTCTGCGCTGAGCGTCCAAACACGACCTGAGTGATGCGGTGCTCCCGTACGACCCTGGCGACTTCTTCTGCGACGTTCTTTCCCTTCGATTGGATCACTCTGGCGCCAAGGCTTTCGGCGAACCGCAGATTTTGTGCAAGACTGCGTTGATCCTGCGGGTCTTCATCGGCGCCGACGTCGATGTAAAGGACATAGAGTTCGGCGTCCATGCGCTGCGCCATCCGTCCTGCTCGCGCGATGAGGTATTGTGCCGCAGGGCTGGAACTTACACACACGGCAATTCGCTCTCGCAATGCGAAATTCTTGCCCTGTCCCTCGCGTTCCAAGTACGCCTCGAGGCTGCGATCGACAGCCCCAGTGACTTGCTGCAATGCCAGTTCGCGAAGCGCGATCAGGTTGGCTGGCCGAAAGAAATGGCCCAGCGCTCTCTCCGCACGCTCAAGAGGATAGATATCTCCCCGTCGCATGCGGGTCTGCAGTGCCTCGGGCGTCAAGTCTGCGAGCACAATCTCATTGACCTTCTGCATGACCCAGTCGGGTACAGCCTCGCGAACCTGGACTCCGGTAATGTTGAGCACTGTTGGAATCAAGCTCTCGATGTGCTGGACGTTCATGGTCGATAACACATCGATTCGCGCATCCAGCAAATCCATCACATCCTGATAACGCTTCGCGTGCTTGGCGCCTTTGATATTCGTGTGCGCCAATTCATCTACCAATACAACTTGAGGCTTCCGGCACAGGATCGCATCCAGGTCCATCTCCTCAAAAGTCGCTCCCTTGTACTGAATAGTTCGCCGGGGGATCGTCTCTAATTTCTTAGCTAAGCCATCGATTCCGGCGCGTCCGTGGGTCTCCACTACTCCGATCACCACATCTTCGCCGCGGCTACGACGCCGGATACCTTCACTCAGCATGTTGAAGGTCTTCCCCACGCCGGGCGCATAACCCAGGAAGAGCTTGAACACGGGCTCTTCCTTCCGTGACGTCGTCTCTTCCAGCCACTGTTCGGGTGTCTTCGGCATGCTTTTGTATTATCCTCAGGGCAGTCCAAACTTCGAAACGCTTAGCATCTTCGCACTTGAAGCGACGATTTCACAATCCGACCTTGCGCCTGGTTACTTGTGCTGCGATCGTGGTGATCATTGTGCTCCTGTTTTCTCGGTGGCTGCACGTGAACCCGACGACGGTGGGATTCAGCTTCCTGCTCGTCGTACTGCTGATCTCTACCACCTGGGGCTTGCGCTACGCAACCTTCACGGCAGTCCTGGCAACCGCCGCTTATAATTTCTTTTTTCTACCGCCTCTGTTCCGGTTCACAATCGCCGACCCGGAAAACTGGATCGCGCTGGTGGCTTTCCTGATTACTGCCGGCGTGGCCAGTCAACTGTCCGAGCGTGCTCGTCGCGGAACAGAATATGCCGACCAGCGCAGAAGAGAGGTGGAGAGGTTATATGCCTTTAGTCAACAGCTCTGGCTCAGTGAAAACGTTTTCGAATTGCTGAACGTCATTCCTAAACATCTCTCGGATTCGTTCGACGTCAGCGGAGCCGCACTTTTCCTGGAAGGTAAGCAGGAGACATATTTTTTGGACGAGCGGAGCCGAACGCTTTTCCCCAGCGACCAACTGAAATCGATCAGTGATCGTGGAGAACCAGTTCTAGATCGTGAACAACGAGTCTGCTACACGCCAGTGCACATGGGAGTCAGGTCGGTGGGCGCTCTCGGTTTGGCAGGATGCGATCTCTCGCGCGAGAGCCTGGAAGCGATCGGCAGTCTGGTCGCGGTCGCGATCGAGCGCACCAACACAGTAGAAAAACTTACTAAAAGTGAAGCGGCTCGCGAGAGCGATCGAATGCGTTCCGTTTTGTTGGACTCGGTCACTCACGAGTTCCGCACACCGTTAACTTCCATTAAAGCGTCGGCCGAGATGCTTCTTTCCAATTCCAATCTTGATACGTCACAGCGCACCGATCTCCTCCAAGTCATTAATGAAGAGAGCGACCGGCTCAACCGCCTCGTTGGAGAAGCCGCAGAAGTTGCTCAACTAGACGCCCACCAACTCCATTTTCAGTTCGAAGCGCATCCGATGCGCGAAGCCGTCGACCAAGCAGTCAAGGATTCCCAGACGGCACTGCGCAAACATCCAATCGAAATTTCCGCGCCGCCAAACCTTCCGCTAGTAAAAATGGATCTGGAACGAATCACCGAGGTAATCTCTCAGCTTCTGGATAACGCGGGAAAGTATTCTCCAGCGGATGCTCCTATTCACATCAGTATGGAGTTGGAGGATTCGGAAGTTACCATAAGTGTCGCGGACCAGGGGCCTGGCATCGACGAGATGGAACAAGAGATGATCTTTGAGAAGTTTTATCGCGGCCGGGACCAACGCATGCTGATGCCTGGCTCGGGTATGGGACTTCCGATTGCGAAAGCGATCGTCGAATTCCACGGAGGCAAAATCGGAGTCATCAGTCAGTTAGGTCGAGGCTCAGTCTTCTATTTTTCCTTACCCGCGGCATAGCCAAGCCACCTATCTGGGCGGGCGGTGGCCAAGATTTCACTTCCTTGCAATTCCTTCGCTATCCTGCAGACACACCGTTGACAACTCGGGCTTGACTCTTGACGAACGGTTGAACGGAGAGGAATCCGGAAAAACGCCTTCGGAGGTTAGAACCGGGACAAGATCGCCCGCCACCTGGAGAAGTATCCAAATTTTCCTATCGACACGCGAATGCGCTCACCTTTTGCGGTAGCATTAGCATGAGATATTCCATTCTTGCCGAACTCATGGCACGTCCTCTGATGTTAGACCGAAACCGTATTCGCCTCGGGGGACACTCAGCGGTCGGTTGGCTCTACAAAGCGTCGATTGTCGGTAAGATTCGAGTGTGCTTTTAGATTGCCGGTTACCTTGATGGAGAAATTCTTTTGGGCCGGTATCCCATCCACTCCGTCCACTGTGAGGTGGATCGCGAACTCCCCCGCGATGGTGAAGGCATGAGATGCCTTGGGGCTATCTACGCTTGTGCCGTCGCCGAAGTCCCAGTGATAAGCGACTGCGGGCACACCACCAGCTTCGGCCTGCGCCGAAAATGTGATGGTCTCACCGGCAATTGCTGCAGTGGGCACCTGCGCCGTCGCGCTTGGTGCAGCCGCGGCAACGCTCGTGTCGATCACCTTGATCACCCTCGCCGACTGGGGTGGCTGATTTTCCAGCCGTACCGCGCCGCCCTCGAGCCGAACCGTCTCGTTTTGGTTCAGCACATCCGTGGCTGCAAAGCTGTGGCCTGCAGGCAGGCCGAGGTCCGCCAGCCTTAGCGTGTGCGAGCGCACCGTGTTCGTCCAATTGAAGACCGTTAGTAAGGCCTGCCGTTGATCTTCCCGCAGGAAGAAGATACTGGTCCATCCTCCGGCTCGTAGGTCATTAGGTCTAATGGCGTAGAAGCTCGGCCGACTTTGGCAATATTCAGCAACTCTCGGTTTTCAACCAGCGCCAGCCGATCCTTTTCTGAGCCCAGGACTGGCATGTCATCACCAATCTCATACATACCGCCGGATACTGCGGAGAGCGCGATCGACGCCTCGGCCGCACCCAGCGAAATCGAAGACCGTTCGTTCGCACGCTCCATGAGATGCGTTGAGGTCACGTTGAAAGCGTCCGGATCAT
>DATBEI010000033.1:0-3356 GCA_036269595.1 Candidatus Sulfotelmatobacter sp. | reverse complement strand
GCGGCAGGTTCGATGGGCAGTGTGAACTGAAACGTCGTTCCCCGATCAGGGTTTCCGGTGACCCATAAGCGGCCTCCGTGCGACTCAATGATCGACCGGCTAATGGAGAGGCCCATGCCGGTACCCTGGGACTTCGTCGTGAAAAATGCGTCAAAAATCTTGTCTGCCCGTTCGGGTGGCAATCCTATCCCGGTATCGCAGATCGAGATCAGCAGCTGGTCAACGGAGTTCCGTTGCGATCTGATTATGAGGTCCCCTGCCATCTCCGTCTCATTGATGGCATCGATGCCGTTGCGTACGAGGTTCATAAAGACTTGCTGCAGCTGCACGCGATCCGCCATTACATGGGGCAACTCAGGCGCGAGTTCGGTGTGGATGGAAGTCGCATACCGCATCGCCTCACTGCGCACCAGGCTGATGATTTCCTCGATCACTTCATTCACGTCGACACACTCTCGCAGCTGTTCCCCCTTCTTGTATAGAACGCGAATTCGATTGATGATGTCAGACGCCCGGCTTACGCTCTGAATAATTCTCAATGTGGATTCCTGTGCATTCTCGATGTCGGGCTGCTCGCGCCCTAACCATCGCAAACAGGTTTTGGCGTTTATGGAGGCGGCTGTGATCGGCTGCCTGATTTCGTGCGCTATGGAAGCAGCAAACTCGCCCATCGTTGTCACCCGCTGTATACGAGCAAGGTCCGATTGTAGTAGGCGCAATCTCTCTCGCTCCTCTTCTGCGCGCTTGAGGTCCTCGATTTCGATACTGCTGCCATACCATTTGACGACGTTTCCCGCGTCATCCCGCAGCGGCACGCTGCGGACTAGAAACCAGCGATGCTGCCCGTCCGCCCGCCGCGTCCTTATCTCACTCCTAATCGGACGCCCATCCTCAACCGCCGCACGCCAGTCCCTGACGAACTTGGCACGGTCATCGGAATGAATTACGGATTCCCATTTCCCTCCCAATAACTCGTCTGCAGACAAACCCACGAACTCCAGTAACTGTTCATTGACGAAATCGACAGTGCCATCAGGCGACGCACTCCAGACGTGGGCCGGAACGGTGTTTATGACGCCACGAAGCTCACGTTCGCTCCGCCGGAGATCCTCATAGAGCTGCTGAAGCTGCTGGGCGGCATAGTTGAAGGCATTTGCCAGGACAGCCAGTTCGTTGCTCCCGTGTAAATGGACCTTGTGCTGAAAGTCACCTCGGGCCAGGGCCTCCGCGCACCCAGTGAGTATGGAAAGCGGACCCGTGATGGTCCGAGTGACGTACCAGCCAAGCGCCGCGGCCGCGAGCAACGTCAGCAAAGCGGCAACCGGAACGATTGTGAAAAAGCGTTGGCGCGCGGTCCGGGAATCTTCAGTCGCTATGCTTCGCTGATGCAGTGCTTGCTGGTCGACTCTCTCCACCAGCGATGAACTAAATTCGATCAAAGCTGGAATTTGTCTTGTCAGCCGAAGCTGAATCGCGTCCCAATCACCCTCGGTCGCCAGTTGGATCGCGGTGTCGAGTTGCGAAAGCAGTGTGACCTGCAGAGTCTCGAGTGCGTTGGAGATGTTCGTGTCTTGGTCGATCTCGGGGGCTGCGCTGAGGCCTTGCTGGGCTTGATCGAGGTGCTTCAGGAATTCTTGCCGAATCGAGGTCGTCCGGTCGGCAAATTGGCGAGCGTCATGAGTGCTGGCCAGTGCAGCCATACTATCCCGGAAGGTATCGACGTCGAGATGAACGCGGACAACACTCTGGAATGCGTGATCGACGTTGTGTGCGCGCTCAGCCGGAGCCTCTATTTGCCTGTATTGCCATACCGCTATCGCGTCCGCAGCGATCATTAACAGAACAATGGATAAGAAGCATACGATCAGACGTAAGCGAATGCTGAGGTCGCTTCCACGAAGTAGGCCGCGAACTCCGGGCCGCGTCATCTTGGCCGCCTTGGTCGCATTCGCTTCCATCTTGAGTTTCTCGTGCGGCGCTGAGCCGTTTTCTCGGTTTCTACTCTACCTGTGCGCAACACTTTTATCCAAATTCGCGCTTGCGCGAACAGCGGGCATTCTTAGCATCCGCTGTAACTCGTCCTGCAAGTCGGCTGCCGCTTGTGCCCCAGATTTCTTTCGGGTGAGAACCGCGTGTACTGCTCCCGAATAGGAGCGCGACACCTCCGGATACATCTTTCCCGCCGCTCTGGATGGACGGAAAACTGCGCCTGCAGGAAACGCCTTGAGAACCTGGGGTAACTGTGGATTGCTCGCCAGAACCTCGGGGTCCCCATATAGTTCAGGTAACGATGGCGCTTCACTGGTATTCCGGCTTCTTTCGGCCTGCTGCTCGCGGCTGCAGAGAAAGCGAACCAGCATTGCCGCCTCTCGCGGATGAAGCGAATGGCGCGAAACGCCGAGACCGTATCCTCCTAAAGTTGCGGCCATCCCGGCGGCGCCGCTCGGAAGGGGAGCTACGCCAACGCGGTCTCTTATGAGAGAGCCTGGGGCGCGATCCGCGATATATTCGCTTGCCCAGCTGCGCAGGAAAGCCGCTTTTCCGGCTTGCCACATGTTGCCCGCATCCCATTCTTTGTACTCGACCACTCCGGGGGGTGAAATGGAGCCTACCCAGCGGGCCGCCCTGTCCCATGCACGAATGGCCTTCGGGTTGTTCACCGTGACCTTGCCGTTCTCGTCGAGTATGGCCCCGCCGCCCTCCGACACCTGCCATTCCAGCGCGTTGCAGGTCAGAGCTTCGGAAGGTGCCCCTTCCCAAACGAAACCCCAGAAATCCTTGTTCCCCTTCGCGCGCTCGCCCGCCTGTATCCGCCTCGCCATGACTTCGAGCTCTTCCCAGGTCTTCGGCGGTGCTCGATACCCGTATTCCCGCAGCAGGTCCACCCGGTAAAACAACATCCCTTCGCTCAAGTTAACCGGCAAAGCTACCAGCCTGCCGTTCACCGTGTAGTTCCCAATGAGCTCTGGAAAGTGGGCCTGGACCTCCTGCTCAGGAATATAAAGCTTAAGGTCGAGAAGGTTGTCGGCGAGAATCGTTGGCCAGATCACGTCAACACTGTAAACATCAGGCGCTTTCGGCCCTCCTTCCAGGAACTTCTGCCATGTTGCAAGCTGCTCCTCCGCTGTCTCGGGTGCAGGGAGAAACTCCACCCGAATTCCAGTCTGCCTTGTGAATTCGGCCAGTTCTTCATCGAGACGACGCTGATAGTCCCTGCTTGACCGGGCTTGATCGATCAGAATGATGGTTGTCGCAGGCGCAGGCTGGCTGGCTTTGTGACAGGCTTGCACCACAAACAAGACGAGGAGAAAAACCCCTCCTTGCACAAAGCGACGAACACGGCCCAGCCGTGAGCC
>DATBEI010000278.1:0-2821 GCA_036269595.1 Candidatus Sulfotelmatobacter sp. | reverse complement strand
TGGTTCAAGGTTTTCTCCGATCTTGACCGAGTGCGTATGATGGCTGCATGCGCTACAAGCTTCGTTTTCTGTGGAATGCTACCAAAGGCCATCGCCTGGCCCCGTGGCGCAGTCCTTACCTGCTATGGCGCATAGAAACCTATACTGGCGTGAAGATGACTCAGATCGGATTCGTGGAGTTCTGGGAATTCATGTGGCGGGAGCGCCATCATCTCTGGCGTTTTCTGGGCTGGACCAGCGAAATGGAGCGCTACGTCCATCCCCGACCGAAAAGTTCGTGAACGTTTCTTAGTTCCCGGTTCCCGGTTCCCAGTTCTCAGTTCTCAGAAAAGAAAAGTAGAAGCCCGCTCAGCGAGAACCAGCAATGAGAAATTTGGAAGCTGACACCTGACACCTGACAACTGACAACTGAGAACCGAGAACCGAGAACCGCTTCTACGCCCCCGCGGCCGCAGCCTCGCCCAAAAAGATCCCGACTTCCGCACCCTTGCCGGCGCCCAGAATCTGCGCGGCGGCTGCGCGGTTCGACACAATTTCCAGGTAACCCATGCTGCCCAGAATGCCAAAGACCTCGCCCGGCCCGCCCTCGGCGAAATTCTTGCGGACGTCGGTGATCTCCTTGCCGCCCACCACGATCTTAAATTTGGTTCCCTCGGCAAACAGCGACGGAGCGTCTTCGGGCGTCACATTGGTGACTATGTTGCCGAAGCGGTCGACCTTTAGCACTACCGCGCGCAAACGATTCTCTCCCGCGGGCTTTGGCCGGGGGGCCGCGAAGCGCACGTAATCCTCGATCTCCTCTCCGAATTTGTGCGAATCGACGAACTTTGCCAGATAGGCTGCCACCGGAGCGAAAATGTCGCGGCCGTGAAACGTATTGCTCACCGGCTGCCGGAAATAATGTTCGGCGGTGATGTGCCGCACATGCATGCGCTCTTCCTTGGCATAAACCATGGAGAGCACGCCATTATCCGGCGCGACGAAGTGATAGCCGTCGCTGGAGGCCAGAATCGGCCTGCGCGTCGTCCCCACGCCCGGGTCCACTACCACCATGTGAATCGTTCCGCTGGGGAAGTACGAGTACGCCTGCGAAATCGCCAGCGCTCCATCGAGCACGTCAAAGGCCTGCACGGCATGGGAAATGTCGATAATCTGCGCTTCCGGCGCGATATCGACGATCACGCCTTTCATCGCGCCGACAAAATGATCGTTGATTCCGAAATCGGTGGTGAGAGTAATAATCGGACGGTGCGGCAAAGTTCCCTCGCTGGAAGACAAAAATCCCTGTACAGCGAAAGTAATGGGCGGAGAAGCTCTGCGTCAAGGCACGTAGGTAATAAACGCCGATTCAAAATCGCTCACTCATCTAGTCTTCGCGCAGCGAATGGTAGCCCCCCGGTTTTTTTACTCGTACCGCAGCGCTTCAATCGGATTCAGCCGTGAGGCTTTCAGGGCAGGGAAGAAGCCGGAAACAATTCCCACCAGCGACAGGATCACGAAAGAAATCATCATCACGCTGAGAGAAGCGTGCAGGAAGATCGCACCCTCATGGTCGGCGGTCTTGTAGAACTCGTCGTAGAGCGGCATGGGCGGAATCGCCCAGGTCAGAAATTCCGCAACTAACATCCCGACAAGCCCGCCCGCAAAGGTGAGCACCAGCGCTTCCAGCAGGAATTGCACCAGAATGTGCCGCGGCCGGGCTCCAATCGCCTTGCGCAATCCGATTTCTCGCGTCCGTTCGGTCACCGAGACCAGCATGATGTTCATGACGCCGATGCCGCCCACCGCCAGCGTGCACACGCCAATCAGTCCCAGAACAGCTTGCAGCCCGTAGGAGAATGCATTGATCATGGCGCGGTCTTCAATCGTGTCCCACTCGGGCGTGGCCTTGTCATCCTTGGGATCGAAGTGGTGCCGCCGCGCGATCACCTCGCGCGCCGCCATCAACGCCTTTTTGTTCAGCTCCGGCGCAGTGGGTTGAATGATGATCTCGTCGGGATCGCGCAGGTTCTTCAGGTCGCGCATCAGGGCGAACGGAATGAACGCGTTTTCATTGTCCGGACCCTGATACATGGAGTCCTGAATCTTGTTGCGCATGGTGCCAATCACTTCAAAATCCAGGCCGCCGATTTCCACGTGCTGGCCCGCGCCGGGCGCGCCCTGAAACACTTTTTTCGCCGCCTCATAGCCGAGAATGGCCACGCGATGGTGATCGGCGAAATCGCTCTCGTTGAAGTAACGCCCGTCGGCCAGTTCGAGCTTGCGCATTTGCCCGTAGGGCATATCCACGCCGCGCACCATGATCGAGACCACGCGGGTGCCAATCTTGAAACCGAAGTCGCGGTCAATCTCGCCGCTCACCGCACGCACAATCGGAACTTCGTCGCGAATCGCTTCCACATCCTCCAGTTCGTAGGCAACTTTCTTGCCCGCGCGCTGGCCGCCCGCCTGCATGCTCGTCTGCCCGGGCCACATGACGATTACGTTGTTGCCCATATTCAGAAACGCATGCAGCACGCACCCGCCCAGTCCTTGCCCGTACGCCAGCAACAGCACCACCGACGTCAGTCCCCACACGATGCCCAGCATGGTCAGAGACGACCGCATGCGGTCGCGCATCAGCGACTGCCAGCCTTGCGAGATAAGTTCCTTCAAATACATAAAGCTGCGCTAGATTCCGTTGTCATCCTGAGCGAAGCGAAGGGATGAATTCACGTTTGAAGTGCAACAGTATGTTCCAAGAATACCTCGTTGGGGGTTTTGAAACCGAGGCATTTTCTGGGTGTGTCGTTGTAGCGTTGCAGGTAGAGGGCGAGTCGAT
>DATBEI010000246.1:0-9713 GCA_036269595.1 Candidatus Sulfotelmatobacter sp. | reverse complement strand
AGAACGTTCAATCTGTGTGCGCTGCCTGCGCCGGTGCGGGCCGGGACTTATCTCCGACCAGAGCCTTGAGCGCTTCCAGCGTCCTTACGGTCGCACCCATCTGCGAGCGCATGGTCTCTTGCGCGCGACGGCCCAGTGCGCGGCGTTCGGCGTCGTCCGCCAGCAATTGCATCAGCGTCAGGGGCAACTCCGCCATGCCCACGATGCGCACCGCGTCCCGCCTTTGAAACAGGCGGACGATGTCGCGAAAATTCTCCGTGTGATTGCCAGTGACAATGGCAACCCCGTGTTGCGCAGGCTCGATAATGTTATGCCCGCCGCGTGGCAGTAGGCTCCCGCCGACAAATGCCACATCGGCTAGGGCATAGAGCGCGGCCAACTCTCCAATCGAATCGATCAGCAGCACTCCGCCCGTCAGCGCTTCTCCCTGCCATTGCGAGCGCCGGAAAAAGGGTATGCCTAGTTGCCGGACCAGAATCGCCACCTCGTCGAAGCGCTCGGGATGACGCGGCGCCAGCATCATCAGCGCACGAGGATGGCCGACTCGCAAATTCTCAAAAGCCTTGAGCAGCAAAGGTTCTTCGCCTTCGACCGTACTGCCGCACACCAGTATTGGTCCAGTGCGGTCAACCGAGAGTGCCTGGCGCAGGCTGTCGACGATGGCCGGTGAAGCAGGTGAACTGAGATCGAACTTGAGATTTCCGGTGATTTGCACGCGTTGCGGATCGGCGCCAATCGACTGCAGCCGGGCTTTATCGGTTTCCGTTTGGGCCAGGAAAAGATCGACGTGCGCCAGCATTTTTCGCAACGCCCAGCGAAATCGACGGTAGTTCGGCCAGGAGCGATCTGAGATCCTGGCATTAACCACCGCAATCCGCGCTCCGGAGGCATGCGCCAGCCGCAGAAAGTTCGGCCAGAACTCGGTCTCCGCAAGCACGACCACTTCAGGTTGCAGCGCCCTTAGATAGGGACGGATCGCAGACCCGAAGTCCATGGGAAAGTAAAACACATTGGCTTCGCCAAAACGCTTGCGGGCGAGGGCCTGCCCGGTGTCGGTTGTGGTCGACAAGAGCACGCGGTGATCCGGGAAATCGCGTTGCACCTTTTCTACTAATCCACTTACCGCCAGCACTTCACCAACAGAAACGGCGTGGATCCAGATAATCCTACCGGGGCAAGGGCCCGTCCTTCCCTCGCCGGCCTCCGGGACGGCGCTATGAGCGGGCGCTTTGGCTGCGTCGAGCAATCGCTGCGGAACTCGGCCCAGGCGTTCGGCGAGGCCAGCGCGATATTTGCCGTGGCGCAGCATCTGATAGAGCCAGTAGGGCAGGCTCACAAGCATGGCCAGCGCGAGCGTAAAGCTGTAGAGAAAATAGCTCAAGCTGAGCCATTCTAAACTGCCGCGTCTCCACTCTCTGTTGGAAACCGCACCATCGGTCGGATATCGAAGCTTCTATAATTGACGGCATGCCGTCCTCTCAGTCGCGAATCGCCCATTACTGGGCCGCAGCCACTCTTTGCGCCGCCCTGTTTTTTCCGGCAACCCTGTTGGCTGGCAAGAACTTTGTGAAGCCAGTGGCACGAAGCGCGGTCAATTACCCCGCGCACGATTTCCATCGCGACTCCCAAGTTGCCATCGCCGCCGATCCCTACGACACGCCCGATAAGGCAAAGATTTTCTCAGTGGATTTTTCCGCCCACGGCTTTCTGCCGGTTTTTTTCGTCGTCACGAATGACGGTGACCAGCCCGTCTCCATCGCCAATATGGAAATCACGCTGATTACGGCTCACCATTCGAAGCTGACGCCCGTCCCGACCAGCGAGCTCTATCGCCGGCTTTCCAATCCTCAGGCCAGCGGTCGGCCAAGCCCGGTTCCGCTCCCGCTTCCACGCAAAGTGAAAGGCACCGTCAGCAAGAAAGAGATGGATGAAATCGATTCCTCGCAATTCGCTGCCAAGGCGGTTGAGCCGCACGGCACGCAATCTGGGTTCTTATTTTTTGATATTGGCGGAATTGAATCACCGCTCCCCGGCTCGACGATCGAAATTACGGGTATCGACGATGTACAGGGACACGAACTGATGTACTTCGAAATCTCTCTCGACGAATATCTCAATGCATCGAAAAAAACGAATTGATCCGTTTCTGATAAGCCCGGAGTTTATTCCGTGCGGAGTGCGTGCATGGGTTCAATACTGGCGGCACGCCGGGCTGGAATGAATCCCGCAAGGGCCGCAAAGGCCGACAGCACCACGACTGCGCCAGCCAGCGTCAGCGGATCGTAGGTTTTCACGCCGTAAAGCTGACTCGCCATCAGGCGGCCGCCCAGCAGCGCCACGGGAATCCCGACGGCAAGCCCCAATCCCACTTGCCATGATGCTCCCCGAAGGACGAGAGCGATTACATCTCCACGATTTGCCCCAAGAGCCATGCGTACGCCGATTTCGCTGGTGCGTCGCGCCACCGAGTAAGCTGTAATGCCATACAGTCCAACGGATGCGAGAATGAGCGCCAGCAATCCAAATAAAATCGTCAGGCGGCTGATAAGACGTTCCTGGTTGAAGTTTCCGGCCACTTGGTAGTCCAGCGACTTGAAGTCGATGACGGTGAGATTAGGATTGATGCTCGCAAGGGTGCGCCGAACCAACGACTCCAAACTCGCCGCGTCGCCGGCGTAGCGAATGGTCAGGGAGTTCGGGAACAGGGAACTGCTCTCTGCCCTGGCAGAGCTCGGTTCCTTGACCGTTGTGTTGAGCTGAGACATTGGGCGGAAGTACATGGGGCGCACGGGCTCGCGCGGGTTATTGTATTTAGCATCGCCGACTACGCCGACGATTTCGTAATCCGCCGAATATTTCTGATCGAACGTTCCGAAGTGGCGGCCTAGCGGATCTTCGTTCGGGAAGAACTTTTTAACAAAAGCCTCGTTGACAACAGCGATCATCCGCGACGTAGCGGTATCCTGATCGGTAATGCCCCGGCCGCGGATGACCGGCTGGCCAATGGTCTCGAAGAAATGTGGGCTCACGCGATCCCACGATGAGCCGTTATGCGCTTCCGGCCCCGGCGCCGGTCGGCCCTCCACATAAACCCCCTCACTCCAGTTGTTTCCTTCTAGCGCACTGTAGAGCGCCAATCCGGCGCTTTTTACGCCCGGAAGAGACGAGAATTCGCGCTCCAGTTGTTCGCTGAACATGCGGACGGTAGCGACCGTGTAACCGGCTCCCGCAGGATCGAAGTGGACGACGTAACGGTTCGCCGTGGTGAGACCGAAGTTTTGACGCTCCAGGTTGCGCAGGCTCTGGGTGAGCAAGCCGGCACAGACTAGCAGGACAAGGGACAGCGCGGCCTGCAAAACGATGAGCGACTTCTGCGGCAGTGACGACCGATCCCGCGTGCTGCGGTTCACTCCGCGCAGGGCCTCGGCAGGATCGGAGTGCGACGTAACCCATGCGGGACCGATGCCGAAGATAATCCCGGTCAGCAGTGAAAGGGCAAACGCGAAGCCGAGCACCACGAGCGAGGGGTTGGCGTGAATCGGCAGTTGAGGAGAATCAGGAAATGCCAGTGAGAGGATCATGCGCGCCCCGGCAAAGGCCAGCGCAACCCCCAATGCTCCTCCGGCGCAACCCAGAACGACACTCTCCACCAGCATCTGGCGGATCAATCGGGAGCGCGCCGCACCCAGCGCCATGCTGATGGAAGTCTCGGCGCGCCGCGTCGCGCCCTTCGCCAGAAGTAGATTCGCAATGTTGGCGCACGCCACTAGCAGCACCAGTCCCGAGATCGCCATAAGCAGGCGAAGTCCGCTTCCCGCTTCTTGCTGCAGATTCTGAACACCCGCACCGCCAGCAGTCACAACCACGTGTTGCTTGGGAATCAGGGTCTGGTTGCCATTAATGGTGTAGGCAGGCTGGGTAGCTAGCCATTGCCTCAGATTGGCCGACAGTTTTTCCTGCAGGCTGCCTGGATTGATTCCCGGCTTGACTTTGCCCAGAACGTAGAGCCAATTCGCATCTGCCTGCTTCAGGAGGCTGGTTTCTCGCTCGATGTAGGGTTCATCGTTCAGCGGAATCCAGAGATCGGGCGGCGTGCTGTCAATACGGTCGCCAAAGAATCCCGGAGGCGAAACGCCGACAATGGTGAATGGCTGGTTTTGAATGTATAACGTGGAGCCGATCACCCCGGGATCGGCGGAGTACGAGGCCTGCCACGCCTGGTAGCTCAAGACCGCAACCGGCGCTGCGCCCGGGTTGTCATCGGACGGCTGCAGGGTGCGGCCGGCATAAGCTCCCAAGCCGAAAGTCGAAAAGTAGTTGCCCGACACGTATTCGGCCCCTTCTGATTTTGCTCCGGTGGACCCGCGTCGCACATTGAATGTGCTGTGTCCCGACTGAAAGGCCGCGAGTTGCTCAAACTCAGGAGTGGTCTCCAGAAAGTGGCGATACAGTTCGTAGGAGAAAAGATCAAAATCGCCGTTGTCATTTTCGAAGCCGCCATTGACACAGCAATCGTCAAGATCGCCGATGCGGTAGAGCGTGGCCGGATCGGCCACTGGCAGTGATTTCATCAAGATCGCATGCACCAGGGTGAAGATGGCGGTATTGGCCCCAATGCCGAGCGAGATGGTCAGAATGACGGTGGCGGCGAAGCCGGGAGACTTCCGGAACTGGCGAAATGCAAGCTTGAGATCGTACATAAGCGAGTCCACCCCAGGCTTATGGACGGCAAGATAGCGGAAGGGTGAGCCGTCACCAAGAGAAAAAGCCCCTCGCTTGCGCGAGAGGCTTTTTCCGGGGGAGGGACTTAAAGGCGAGGCGCCTTCGGTCCCAAACTTATTTCGGTTGCTGCTGTTGGTCGACGGTGGTGGCAGGGGCTCCGGAATTGCTGGAGAGCTGCTCCAGATCGTTCTTCAGCAGGCTGACTTCGACGCGTCCGCCGCTGACGCGCTTGGTCTTTGCCGTTTCATCCGTCGCCGGAGCTGGGGCGTTGCCCATGCCGACGAGGTAGATGCGGTAGACGGGAATCTCATGGTTCAGGACGAGATAGCGAACAACCGACTCAGCCATCTTCTGCGAGTTCGTGATCGCGGTCTGTCCCTTACCTGACGAGAAGCCCTGCACTTCGATGATGTAGCCGCGCTGGCCTTTGACGCCGCCGGCCATCGTGTCAAGGGCATCCTTGGCATTCTTGCTCAGCATGGTCTGGCCGGGACGGAAACGAATCTCGGTCTGGTTTGAGGCCTTGTACTGGTCAATGTTGCCAACCACGGTCTCAACCGTCTGCACGCGAGTGGTGACCTGCTGTGCGGACTGCTGGGCTGCGGTAGCCTTGTTGCCGGCATCCATGGCATGCTGATCGGCTTCGTTGGCTTTGTCGGAGGCGAGCTTAATGCCAGCCTGTGCGCGCGAGTCCGTATCCTTGATGGCCTTGCTGTTGGACGAGGTCAGCTCATCGAGTTCGTTCACGCGGTCGCGAATCGGCTCAGTCTGGCGCTGCACATACTTCTTGCGGGCAAAGGGATTCACGCGTCCCCAGAATCCTTCACGGGACGGCGCCGCTAGAGGTGCCTTGCCGCTTGCGGAGCTAGTGTCGGTCGAGTTCGACTGAGTCTGTTGCGTAGCGGCAGGCTGAGTCTGATCGGAGGTAGACGAGGTGGTCTGCGCCATGGCCGGGAAAGCAAGGACAGCGGCCAGAGGCAGGGCGAAAAGCAGGCGGTTGTTCATAAAGGACTTCCTCCAAGTTGGGGGAGCATAACGCTCCACACCGGCACGCCCTTTGGACGTGCGTGAATTCGATTGCGTCCTTGTGACTGATTAGAAAATCAACGGTATCGCTGAACTGGGCCAGCGCTGACGCGACGCTTGCCTTTCCAGCGGGCGCTCGGTACCGCAGCGCCTGATACTGCTATTACATGTCAGATGCCAAATCCCTCCTTAAGGTTGAAGGGCTAAGCTCTTGAAATCTATACACATTGTAGTCAGATTCCGGGTGCGAAGCCAGTCCGGCAGAGTAATTTTGGCGAACCTGATATAAAAACTGCGTGGGAAATAGTTTTCCCTCGGGAGGCACATTTGAGCGCTCACTGGCATCGCGGAATAGGGCTGGCTGTCGTCTTTCTGATCCTTTGTGGTGCAATTTGGGCAGAAGGGCCTGCTACGGCCTCGTCACGCATTCCAGCGGAGCGTTTACAGCAGTACTCCGACTTGGCTGTTACCTGGCTGCAGCAATATCTGCGCATCGACACCACCAACCCTCCAGGCAACGAGATGCGCGCAATCGCGTTTTACAAGCAGATTCTGGATCAAGAAGGAATTGAAAATCGCGTTTTCGAATACACGCCCGGCAGAGGCGATCTTTGGGCTCGAATTCCCCGAACCAGCGGCAGTAGCCCGGATTCTGCCGGACAAAAGGCGGCAGAAACCGGTCATTCGCGCCCGATCATCCTGTTAAACCACATGGACGTCGTTACCAGCGACGCTTCGCATTGGAAAGTGCCTCCCTTCAGCGGCGAGATTAAAGACGGCTATCTTTGGGGACGCGGCGCCCAAGACATGAAAGACGAAGGCCTGGCGCAACTGGTTGTGATGGTGATGCTCAAGCGCGAAAAAGTGGCGCTGGATCGCGAGGTGATCTTTCTGGCGGTTTCCGACGAAGAGGCGGAAGGGTCCGGAACCGACTGGTTCATCGAACATCAGCGCGACCTGCTTGAAAATGCCGAGTTCCTGATTAACGAAGGCGGAGAGAACCTGCTCGAAGCCGGCAAAGTGAAATATGTTGGCGTGGACGTAGGCGAGAAGACAAGTTACTGGATGCATGTGGTAGCGCATGGCCGGCCAGGCCACGGGTCTCGGCCTAATCCAGATTCCGCGCCCAACCGCTTGGTCCGCGCGCTCGACAAGGTTATTGCCTACCGCACTCCGTTGCGCGTCTTGCCCGTGGTCGACGAATTTCTGCGGGACATGGCGCCGCAGGAACCTCCGGAGCGCGCAGTTCAATATCGCAACATTCGAAAGGCGCTTGCAGATAAGCAATTTCAAGACGAAGTAGAACGCGATGAGTCGCTCAACTTTCTGCTGCGCGATACGATTTCGCTAACCATGATGGGAGGGTCGGAGCAGACCAACGTGATTCCTCCGGAAGCATGGGCAAACCTGGATGTGCGCATTCTGCCAGGGGGCGATCCCAAAGCCGTGTTGGAAGCCGTGCGCCGCGTGATCAACGATCCCAATGTGACCGTGGAACCGCTCAACGATGAGTTCCGCGTAGCAAATTTTTCGGGCACAGGCAATGCCCTCTTCGCAGCGATCCGCGAAGTCGCCGGAAAATATTTTCCCGGAACGCCCGTGGTGCCGCTTATCACCAGCGGCTATACCGAGAACCAGCGCTACCGTCCGCTGGGCATCAATGCTTACGGGTTCAACCCCTATACGGCGACAGAAGAAGAGGGGCACACCGAACATGGCAACGACGAGCGCATTCGCGTGGAGGAAGTGCGGCGCGGCCCGAGGATTCTATTTGATGTCGTAGCGGCGGTGGCTGCGAAATGACCCGAAAGCGCTCTAACTCCTAGGAACCCTACCTCGATCGCGTGCTCGCTGTTTGCACCGTATCGAGGAGTAACCTCATCGAATTGAGGTAGAAGTTCATGGACCCCGCTAGAAGGCGCAAACCTATCCGCGTATCCTGCCTTAAAGCACTCCGAATCGCGAAATACAGGGGCAATTATGCAAAAACGTAAGCTCGGAAAAAGCAATCTTGAAGTCTCAGCTCTCGGGCTCGGCTGTATGGGGATGAGTTTCTCCTATGGTCCGCCCAAAGACAAAAAGGAGATGACAAATCTGATCCATGCCGCCGTGGACCGCGGCATCACCTTCTTCGACACCGCCGAAGTTTATGGCCCGTTCACCAACGAAGAACTTGTGGGCGAAGCTCTCGCTCCCGTGCGCGACAAAGTCGTGATCGCCACCAAGTTCGGATTCGATCTGAGTGGCAGCGATCATAAGCCGGGAGCGGCTGGCGTGAATAGCCGGCCAGAACACATCAAGCAGGCCGTCGAAGGCTCTCTCAAGCGCCTGAAGACCAACTTCATCGACCTCCTCTATCAGCATCGCGTCGACCCGAATGTACCGATCGAAGATGTCGCTGGCGCGGTGAAGGAACTGATTCAAGCCGGCAAGGTCAAGCACTTCGGTCTTTCCGAAGCGGGTGTTAAAACCATCCGCCGCGCCCACTCCGTCCAGCCGGTCACCGCACTGCAGAGCGAATACTCCCTGTGGTGGAGAAAGCCGGAGAAGGAGGTCATTCCCACACTCGAAGAACTCGGCATCGGCCTGGTCCCATACAGCCCGCTGGGCAAGGGCTTCCTGACCGGAGCGATCAAGGAGGACGCGAAATTCGAAAGCACCGACTTCCGCAGCACTCTGCCGCGCTTCACGCCCGAAGCACTCAAGACCAACCAGGCGCTGATCGATCTGCTGGGCACGATTGCGAAGGCCAAGAAGGCGACTCCCGCCCAGATTGCGCTCGCCTGGCTGCTCGCGCAAAAGCCTTGGATGGTTCCCATCCCCGGCACCACCAAGCTGAACCGTCTCGAAGAGAACATTGGCGCTGTATCCATTAAGCTGACGCCCGAAGACCTGCGAAACATCGACGCGGCCGCTTCCCAAATTAAAGTCGAAGGCGAGCGCTATCCTGAACGTCTCGAGAAAATGACAGGCCTATGAAAGGTAAAAGCATGTACAAAGCGAAAGCATATTCGGCAGCCGGTGCGACATCGCCGATGGGGCACACCACCATCTCGCGCCGCGATCCAACCGAAACCGATGTGCAGATCGAAATCCTTTTCTGCGGCATCTGCCACTCCGATCTTCACGCGGTCCGCAACGAGTGGAGCGAAGTCATGCCCACCGTCTACCCAATTGTGCCGGGCCATGAGATCGTTGGCCGCGTCACCAAGGTCGGCTCGGCCGTTTCCAAGTTCAAGCCCGGAGACCTGGCCGCCGTCGGTTGCATGGTCGACTCCGACGGCACTTGCCCCGAATGCCGCGCCGGATTCGAGCAGTTCTGCCCTAACTTCGTTCTGACCTTCAACTCTCCCGACAAGCACATCGGCGGCGTCACCTATGGCGGATATTCCGAGAGCATTGTCGTGGACCAGCGATTCGTCCTGCGCGTTCCCTCGGATCTCGACCTGGCCGGAACCGCCCCTCTCCTCTGCGCTGGCATCACCACATACTCCCCCATGCGCCGCTGGGGCGTCGGCAAGGGCAAGAAGGTTGGCGTAGTCGGCCTCGGAGGACTCGGGCACATGGGCGTGAAATTTGCCCACGCGCTCGGAGCCCAGGTTGTAGTCTTCACGACTTCGCCAAAGAAAAAGGACGACGCCCTCCGTCTCGGCGCCGACTCAGTCGTCGTCTCCCGCAACGCCGACGAAATGCAAAAGCACAACGAAAGCTTCGACTTCATCCTCGACGCTGTTTCCGCCGACCACGACATCAACGCTTACCTCAGCCTTCTCCGCCGCGACGGCAACCTCACCATTGTCGGCGCTCCCCCAAAGCCCTTGTCTGTGGCCGCCTTCGCGCTGATCGTGCGCCGCCGGAGTTTTTCCGGTTCTAACATAGGCGGCATCGCCGAAACCCAGGAGATGCTCGATTTCTGCGGCCAGCGCAACATCACCGCCGACGTCGAAACCATCCCTATCCAAAAG
>DATBEI010000231.1:0-14077 GCA_036269595.1 Candidatus Sulfotelmatobacter sp. | reverse complement strand
TGTTTCGCGCGCTGCACCTTCGGATAAGAGCGTCGGTAGTAGGCGACGCCGAAAGTTTTCCCGCTCTCTTCGGCCGTCCGCAGCATGGTGCGAGCCTCGGCTTCGTTCATCGCCATCGGCTTTTCACAGAGTACGTGCTTGCCGGCTCGCAACGATTGAATCGTCTGCGGCGCGTGCAGAAAAACGGGCGTGCCCACATAGACCGCGTCCACTGCAGCATCGGTGAGCGCGTCATCCAGATTTGTAAAGACGCGCGCGTCGTACGGCGCAGCTTTTGCGGAATCGCGCGTGACCAGGCCGTACAAACGGCTTCTGGACTCGGCTTGAATCGCAGGAATGACGCGGCGCGTAGCGATATCGCCAATTCCGATAACGATCCAGTTGTAGCGTTCAGGTTTCACGGTTTTGAGTTTCAACTTGCAGAGTTTCGCGTCCCGATTTGCGCCTTTGAAACCGTGCAACCTTTGAAACTTGCTCCAGAAAAACAAAGGCCGGACGAATCCGGCCTTCGCAATCGATCTTGAAATCAACTACTTCTTGGGGGCGATCGCGTCCTTCGCGGCCTTGGCGACGCGGAACTTCACCACGGTCTTCGCCTTGATCTGGATGGGTTCGCCGGTCTGCGGGTTGCGTCCCACGCGAGCCTTGCGGTGCGCCTTCACCAGACGGCCCAAGCCGGGCACTACGAAAATCCCGTTTTTCTTGGTTTCTTTGATAGCGGTATCGGCCAGTTGTTCCAGGAATGCCGCCGCGGTCTTGTTCGGAAGTTCAGTCTTCTCGGCCAGATGCCGGATGAGTTGTGTCTTTGTCAAACCTGCTGCCATATGTTTTCTCCTCGACAGAAAATCAGTTTAATACCAGCGCGGCCTATCTTATACCCGCGAGCCTGTGGAAAACACCCTTATTTACGAGGGTTTTGTAAATTAGAAGTGCGGAACGGGCCATTTTTACAGGGTTTTTCCCGCATCACATCGTCGAAACGCGCCTGCCATGCGTACCAACGTGGTAACGGATGGTGGTTCCCGACGAAATTTGTTGGGCTATCGGTCTTAGCATCTCAACCGCATCGAACGACCCGCGCATTGGTGGAATCCTCAGCGCGAGTGCCATAATGCCAACAGGAGAATTGCTCTCTTGGCTTGCTCTATCTGTGAAGTTCGCAAAGAAAAGCGTTTTTGCCCTGCGGTTCACGGGCGCATTTGTCCGCAGTGCTGCGGCGAGCAGCGCGAAGTCACGCTCGATTGTCCGAGCGATTGCCCCTATCTTCGCCAAGCCCGTGAACACGAGCACCCTCGCTCCGCGGACCAGATCGACCCCGCCGGACTGTTTTTGCAAATCCAGATTTCTGATCAGTTCATGTACGAGAAAGAACATCTTCTGATGGGGCTGACCTATGCCTTGGCCAAAGCGGCGCGCGCCGACCGCAACTTGCACGACCCGGATTTGATTGCCGCACTTTCCAATTTGGCGACGAGCTATGAACGGCTGGCGAACTCTGGCTTACACTACGAGCCACCTCTGGCCAGCGATTCGCAGCGCCGCGTCGCTGCCGAAGTCGAAAACATGGTCAAGGAATACCGCGAGGCCGAGCAGGACCACGCGGGATATTCCACACTCCGCGACTCCGACGTGCTGAAGGCTCTCGTTTTTCTGGTGCGCCTCGCTAACGCGCGGACTTCGGGACGCCCAAAGTCGCGGGCTTTCGTGGAGTTCCTGTTCGCGCAGTTCCCCGAGAAAGAATCGGCAATCGTCGTGCCGCAAGAGGCCGGTAGCCGCATCATCCTCCCCTAGAAACGACACTCTCAATTTTGCGAATCGCGGATCGCTTCGGCCAACCGCGAAACCGCTCTCTACATTTTTCGTACATCCTGTCCAGCCGGCAAGGCCGCGAGAAGCTCAGCTACCGTTTTGTTGAACACAGGATGCCGGGCTGCAGGCGCGATCTCCGCCAGCGGTTGCAGCGCAAAACGGCGGCGGTGCATCGCCGGATGAGGTACGGTTAGCTCAGGCGTGTCGATGATCTGGTCGCCGAACAACAGAATGTCGAGGTCAATGATGCGCGGGCCTTTTTTCTGCAGACGTCGTCTCCCCATTTCACGCTCGATCCGCAGAATTTGCTTCATGAGTTGCTCAGGCGTCTCACTTGTTTCCAGACCCACCGCGCAATTCAGAAACCAGGCTTGATCGGTGAAGTCCACGGGTTCCGTTTCATAGAACGACGAAACTGATTCGACCCGCCCCTGCGTCTTGATACGCGCGATTGCGTCGCGAAGGTTTTCCTCGCGTTCACCCAGGTTCGACCCCAGCGAAAGATAGGCGAGATTGGTCATTCGGAGGGTTCGGTCCACTCGTACAGATCAGTACTCCAAAGCATCATCGTACGCGTGTTCGGATTTCGTAAAACAATCGACGCCGATTTTTATTCACATACTGCAGCCTCTACAAAGGTCCCATCACCTTGGTCACTATCGTGCCCCTCGGCATGCCCCTAGAATCAACCGTATGACGCTGGATTCGCTCGTTTTGAGCAAGGACCCGGAAGTGTTACGTGTCATTCGGCCCACGCTCGAAAAATTGTCGATCGAAGTCGAGATCTGTAATGAGGCCCGTGCCGGCGCCGATATTTTGATCTCCGACAAGTTCGACGCAGTCATAGTAGACTGCGACGACTTGAACGGCGGGTTGGCTGTGCTGCAAGGTTTGAAGTCCACTTCCAGCAACAAAAATTCGGTGGCCTTCGCCATCCTCAATGGAAAAAAAACGACCACTCAGGAAGCTTTCGGCATGGGCGCCAATTTCGTTTTGCAAAAGCCGATCAGCGCCCTGAATGCTGCGCGCTGTTTTCACGCAGCCTTGAATTTCATGATCAAGGAACGCCGCCGCTATTTCCGACAGCCAGTGAAGATGCTGGTCAAGGTCGTGGTCGACGGCAAAACGCTGAACGCGACCAGCACCAACATCAGCGAAGGCGGCATGGCGCTTATGATGCGCGAAAGCTTGCCCAGAACATCTGCTCCTGTTCTCAAATTCTCGCTGCCGGGAAAGAAAGTTCATCTCGAAGTGGAAGCTGAAGTCGCCTGGATCGACGTCAAAGGCTTCGCCGGATTCCGTTTCCGCAACGTTCCGAAAAACTCGCAGGCGGAACTGGAAAACTGGCTTGACGAGCGCATGGAAGAGGAATTTCCCGGATCCAAAGAGAGAATGGCCGCGGAAGCCGAACGCCCAACCTAAATTTCATCTCTAGCCAACCGCAGTCCCCTTTCCCAATGGGAATCCGACTTTAGACTTGCGCGCCGCAGCACGCGTGGCAATCTGGAGGGTCATTCTTACCTGGGAGAGTCCTATGTTGACTAATGATTTCCGCATCGCGAAAGTGCAACGAACTCTGCGCTGGTTTGAGGAGGATATTCCTCTGCTGAATATGCGGGTGAAAGAGCTATCGAAAGAACGGCAGGAATCCGCGCGCAAGTTTGCCGCGGCAATTATCGATCAGACCCGCGCAGAGTTAGAACGATTGCTGCAGGAGCAGCCACACGATGGTTACGACTGCGGCGAAGTGCCGTGCGAACCCGCCGACTAGCAGTAATTCCGGAAAACGACAATCAGAGAGACGATCCCGCCGCAGCCTCGGAGTTGTGCGCGACTTCGCTGCCACGCTCTTCGTGGGGAAACGTGACTTCTTCCCACAGCGTCTTATCGCGCAGAATGCGCGAGACCAGAGCGGTATGCATGGCGTGACCGGCGCGATCAGCCACCACCTTGCCCAGAATCTGTTTGCCCAAAAGCGCCAGATCTCCCACTAGATCCAGGATTTTATGACGCACAAATTCGTCGGCAAAGCGCAGCGGGCCGTTTTCTACGCCATCGCGGGTGAGGACGATGCAATTCTCGCTGGACGCGCCGCGAATCAATCCCATGTTGCGCATCGCCTGCTCGTCCTGCCGCGAACCAAATGTCCGCGCCGCGGCAATATGGCGCAGATAGCTTCCGTTGGTTAGTTCCACCTGAAAGGTCTCTTTGCCGATCAGCGGATGCGGAAAATTAATTGAATACGACACCGAATACGTATCCCCGGGATACACCGCGATGAACTTGTTCCCCTCACGCATCTCGACTTCGCGGCGAATCTTCAAATACTTCCGCGGGCGGCGCTGCTTGCGGATTCCCGCCTTCTGTATCATCTGCACGTACGGGCGGGCGCTGCCGTCGAGAATGGGCAACTCAAGGTTGTCCAGTGCGACGATCGCATTGTCGATCCCCATCCCAATGAAGGCGGAAAGCACATGCTCGGTGGTCGAGATGAGCACGCCTTTCTTCATCAAGCTGGTGGCGTAGCTGACGCGGGCGACGTTACGGCTGATGGCTTCGATCTCGAAGCCATCGAGATCGGTGCGGCGGAAGACGATGCCTGTCCCCGACGCGGCGGGCAGAATGCGCAGGGAAACCGGAGCACCACTATGAAGGCCGATTCCGCTACATTCCACTGCGGACCGAATTGTCTGTTCGGGGGTCACGGACAAATCGTTGGGCTGAATGCAGTAGATTACGCCAGCATTACAAATGTTGTATGTGGTAAAAAAGCCACAGTAAATGGCTTAATCCCAAAGTCTGGGTCGGCTGCGACTGAGCGTTAATTTGTCTCTAACAAACTGATTGCAAAACTAGTTGGATACATCTCGCAAAAAATCAGGCGTGAGGGATGGAGAGTAAACACGAAGGGAACACCAACCTAGGAATAAATATTTGGGGTCACCGTTTCCCACTCTGCTTCCCCGTCGCCTTGTTCGGGTTGTAGTGGGAATTCGGGTCGAACATCGCCTGATCAAGCCCCTGATTGATCGTGACCTCATGCAGGAATCGCTGGCTCGCCATGTCGCCGTTGAAGTAGCGGGTGAGATTGTAAGGCGCCATAATGCCTGCCACCGGCTTGTAGTCGTCGTACACCTCTTCTTCAATATTTCTCTGTCGGTCGGTCGGGTCCCGCCACGAGAACGATTTCTTGATGGGCAAATGGCTGTCGGCATCGAAATAAAGGGTGACGCTCTCGTTTTGAGCATTGATCAACGTGACTTGCGTCGCCGGATGTTGCGCCGCGATCGCGGCACCTTCATATAGCAGAACCACACGCGGATCATTCACCCAGGTACGCAAGATCGTATCGAGCGAGAAATGCCGCCGGCGCAGGTAATCGTCCAGATCTTTCTGCTCAATGGGATGCGGCCCCTTATACGTAATCTCCCAGGCCTTATTGCCGACGTAGAGTTCTGCAATGTCGCGCTCTTTCGTGATCTCCACCCGCTCTTTGTCAGGAAATTCGATGAAGCCCCAGAAGAGCGCGCCCTCCCCGTTCGGCCGGCCGTGATGGAAACTGTAAGCCCGTCCTTGCATCTCGCGGTCGCGAATGGTGAGATATGTCTTTCCGCCCAGCGCTTCAATTGCCTGATCGATCAGGATTTTTGCCCGATGATCATTTTCCTGGGCGACAGAAATTGCAGGCGAAGCTTTGGTGGTGTCAGAAGAAGTCGGCGTTGATGCCGGACCAGCCCCGTTTGTAGCCTGCCCCAACACGAGGGAATGCCCAGAACACAGCAAAACCAAAATGGATAAAGCTTGTTTCATTGCTTACGGGAGTGAGCGTGCAACTAGAATTGTAGCGTTTTCGGTGGACTTTCCGCCTGCGGCGACGACGCTCCTTTGCTACCTTGGATGCACGATATCGCCGAAATGCAAGCTCCGCCAGCCGCATTTTGGGGCTTTTTTCGTCGCGCCCTCATCCCGTAAGCACAGCTCCTCCATTTACGTTAAACACCTCCCCAGTAATGAAACTGGCGTGCTCGGTGCACAGAAACAGCACCGGCGCCGCGATCTCCTCCGGCTTGCCTACCCGGCCCAGGGGAATGTCACGGCGTATCTCCTCGCCACTTTTTGGATCTTGCAGCGCTTCCGCACTCATCTCGGTATCAACCCAGCCTGGAGCCACCGAATTGACATAGATTCCGGCAGAAGCGAGTTCCGTCGACAATCCTTTCGTCATGCTGATCAGAGCACCCTTGGTCGCGGAATAGTCGCAATGAAACGCCTCGCCCCGCTGTCCGCTGGTCGAACTGATCAGCACAATGTGTCCCGAGGGCCCATTCTTGCGAGGTTGCTTTTTCATCTGCGCCACCGCGTACTTAACCAGGCCAAACACTCCATCCAGGTTGATAGAAAGCGTATAGCGCCATTGCTCATCCGACATGCGCTCGATTGGCACGTCCTCCGCCGGCCACACCCCATGATTCGCAATTAAAATGTCCAGCCGCCCGAAATGCCGCACAGTCTCGTCCACCAAAGCACCGGCCGCTTCTGGAGTTTTCAGGTCAGATTGAATGGGATGGCACGTGTTCGCGCCGCATTCCTTGGCTAGAGCTTCCGCCTGCGCCCGCGCGCTGCGATAGCTGAAAGCGACTTGGGCCCCGGCCGCGGCGAACATTCGTACCGTGGCCGCACCAATACCGCGTGAACCGCCGGAAATCAGCGCAACTTTGCCAGAAAGAGATAGAGGGATCGACATAGCAGACTAGTTTCCAGTTTCCTGCCTGCCATTGCAAGGGGGCCAGCGCGGCTGGGTTGTCTAGTCTCCGGTGCCGGAAGACAAGCGCTCCGATTTCAGGCCCCGCAGCAGCAGGCGTACCAACATACCGTCGAAGCGCGTTCCGCTCATCTTCGAGAGTTCTTCCAGCGCTTGTTCCGGCGTGCGCGCCGCCGCGAAGGATTGTTCGGTAACCATGTTGGCGTAAGCGTCGGTCAGGCCGATGATCCGCGCCCACAGCGGGATCTCCTCGCCCCGCAGGCCGTCGGGATAGCCGGACCCATCAAAACGCTGGTGATGATGCTCGATCGCCTCCCGCATCATTTTGCTGTGAGGAATGGTGCCGACAATTTCTGCGCCCACATGCGCGTGCATCTTCACCTGCTGAAATTCATCGTCGGTTAGCGGGCCCGGCTTGTTGAGCACGCGCTCGGAAATGAAAATTTTCCCTACGTCGTGAACCCGGGCAGCGTAAACCAAGTCGGCCGTCTCCTCCGACGATAATCCCAGCGCTCGCGCAATCACTTCTGTATAGCGTGCCACCAGGTCGCCGTGGCCGGCTGTCTGCAGTTCCCGCGATTCTGCGGCTCGGCTCAACGACTCGATCGCCTCCTTGAGTACGGGCACATTGCAATCTTCCTCGCCGCCGCATAGCTTGAACAGCGTCGACGTCAACTCCTCAAGATGCTCGGGGCCAGCCTGCTCGCGCTGCAAAAAGCCCTCGATATACGCCGAGATCTGTTGCCGCTGGCGGGCGAAGTCCTGCCCTTCCACATATTCCTGCGCCGTCGACACGGAATTTCCTCCAGAGCGCTTGGAAACATACATGCCTGCATCCGCCACGCGGATGATGTCTTCGATGGAAAAACCGTGCATCGGAAAACTCGCCACGCCGAAGCTGCCCGTAATGTGGTGCTCGCTCAGCATGGGATCGCTCGCCAGCCATTGCCGCAGTCGTTCGGCCAGCACCTGCGCCTGTTCCGAGCCGGTTTCCGGCATCAGCACAATGAACTCGTCGCCGCCGTAGCGTGCCACCACGTTCGATTGCCGCGACTTCTGCTCCAGCAATCGCCCCACGCGCGCCAGCACCAGGTCTCCCTCAAAGTGCCCCATGGTGTCGTTCACTTCTTTGAATTTGTCGAGATCGATAAGCACCACCGAGAATGGCCGCCCCGAACGCGAAGCTCGTTTCCACTCCGCCGACAACGCTTCCCAGAAGAATCGCCGCGTCTTGATTCCAGTGAGTCCATCCGTGATCGACTGCTGCTGCAGCTTCTGGAACACAAACGCGTTATGCAGCGCTGTGGCCAGCAGATCGGCCAGCGTATTCAGGATCAAGACATCCTGCGGCGAGAACGCATTTTCATTGCGGCTCTCAATATTGAGCACGCCCAGCAGCGATTCACCGTATGTGATCGGGATGCAGAGAATGGCGCGCGAGTCCGTTAGAATTCCCGTCAGATTTCCCGGCAACGCATGTTGCACCATGGCGCGTTCGCCGGTACGAGCCACTCGCCCCAGAATGCCCGTCCCCAGCGGAATGCGCTTGCCCACCGAGTGCGCCGTCACCCCCGCTTCGGCCTTGATCTCAATCTCCTTGGTTCCATAGTCCAGCAGCCCGATGCCGATGTGATCGAAGCTGAAATTCTTTTGAATTTCTCCCACGATCTGGCTCAGCATGTGCATCGGATCGTCGCTGGAAATTGCGGTTCGCGAAACGTTATTCAAGAACCCAAGTTGCCGCGAGCGCCGCTGCTCATCGGCAAACAGCCGTGCGTTCTCCACCGCGACTGAAACCTGCCCCGCTGCCGTCGCCAGCACGTCGAAGTCGCGCTGTTCGAAGACGAACTCCCGGTCCGGATTCATCGCAACCATCACGCCCGAAGGCTTATTGCCCAGGAAAATCGGTACCGCGATCAAGCACTTGGCCGGCCGCCCCGGAATGTAGCCGATCCCCAGATTCTTCCTCGTGGTTTCCAGATCGGAACGGATCAGCAGCGGTTCCCCAGTGCGAATCACATATTCGCTAAATGCATTTCTCAATTCCCGCGTGCGCTTGGGCAGCACCACATTGTCCCGCACCTCGAGTTCGAAGCGCAGTTCTTCTCCCTCCTGAAATGCGATGTAAAAATGGCTGGTATCGAAAATCTGCCCCAGTTCCACCTGAATCGTGCGCATGATCTCGTCTTGATCCAAACGCGAACTAATCGCCTTCCCAATTTCCGTCAGCAGTTCGTATTCCTTGGTCCGGCGATGCGCGTCATGGCTGACCACGTAATTTTCCAGCGTTAGACCCAACTGCAGCGCGAGACCCACCATGAGCCCCGGCCCCGACGAACCGAAGGCTCGGCGTTCCGCATGAGGAAATAGAATCACTCCGAAATTGTGCTCGCGCGTCTGCAAGCTGACCGCCGTCAGATTGCGAACGTCCGCGTCGTTAAGAATTCTCTTGAACGTCTCAAACGTTCCGCTCGACGATGCAGGAAACGGTTCCTGCATCTCCGCCAGGCGTTGCATCGTGAAAATTCCGCTGCGGCGGTAGGCCAGTTCCGACAAGTACTCCCCCGACCCGCTCTTTTCCAAATCCTCCAAAAATCGGGCAGGAAACCCATGCTGCACGGAAGGCAAAAGCCCGCGCCAGCGCTCCGTAATGAAAATTGCCGCGCGCTCCATCGGCAACGCTCCGCGTAACCGATCGAGCGCGGCCTGCATGCTCGGCACCAGGTCATCGGCGAATAGCAATCGCCGCGGGTCCACTCCCAGCGTCGACAGCGCCAGCGTATTTTCCTGCACCGCGTTGCGCTGGTTTTCAAACAGCACCATCACCATGGCGATGCCCAGCAGCATCTGCGGCACCGGGCCAAACAAGCGGCTGGCGTTGCCAAACATCTCCGTCCACGGATTCTGCAATTGCCCCACGCCCATCAGCACGGCCCACAGTGCCAACGAGACCGCCAGTACCCAGAACGCAAGAGACTTCCGCCGGTGGCTGTTCAAATAAAAAACTGCCGAGCAATAAAGCAATATCCCCGCCAGCCCCAACCCCAGTCGGATCGCCGGCTGTACGTCCGGACGGAACACTCCGTTCACGATATGCCCGCGCAAAGTCAGTCCAGCCAGCACTACGCCAAATGCGCCAACTGCCGCGTCATACCAGCGGAAGTGATACGAATCGCGCATCAGCCGCGTCGAAATAAAAATGCTCAACGCCATGGCCACCAGGAAAAGCTCGCTCACAAAAAATGCGAGAGAAGATTTCGGAAAGGTGTCGAGAACGTAGTGCAGCGAATAGGCAGCCCAGGCGAGTTGCCACGCGCGGAAGTAAGGCTGCCGGCTCTGCTCGTGCAAATAAGTAAAGACGAGAAAAAGCAGAACCGAGACAAAACCCGGAATCAAAACTGTCGTAATAACAACACTGTTCATAGGGTCGGTGAGGACACCTCTGGCCAAAGCTGCTGGCTCAGTTTCGGGGGGAAACAGTTCATTTATGTTTTCATACTGCGACGCCGAAGACAATAGAATTTAAGTACAATGCCTTCTTTCGATCCCTTTTGAAATCAAACGGTTGCATGCAATATCGTTTCGGTAACTCTCTTGACGATGCTCGGGCACGCCCGTACCATCGAGAGTCACTTCGAATCTCTGAAGATTGTTGCACTCGCGAGCGGATCGTTTCAGCGCAGCCGGTGCCCCATGCGGCGTTTCGCCTGACACCCTTATGCCCGAAACTCTCAATTCATCGCCAGCCAAGCCAAGAGTGCGCTTTGCGCCGTCGCCCACAGGATTTCTCCACGTCGGCAGCGCCCGCACTTTCATCTTCAACTGGCTCTACGCCCGCCGCAACGGCGGCGCCATGATCCTGCGCCTCGACGACACCGACGTCGAACGCAACACCGACGCCTCGGTCAATTCCATTTTCGAAGGCCTGAAGTGGTTGGGCCTTGACTGGGACGAGGAATACAAGCAGTCCGACCGCGGCACCCTGCACCGCCAAATGGCCGAGACCATCTTTCAGAAAGGCCTGGCCTACCGCGACTTCACCCCCGCCCACACTGGAGACAGCGAGCGTTCGGGCGCGCAAGGAACTTGGCTGTTCAATCCTGGCATGCGCGAGCTTTCGCGTGAAGAGAGCGATCGTCGCACCGCCGCAGGCGAGCCCTTCGCCTTGCGCTTCCGCGTGCCCCGAGAGGGCGGCCAGATAGTTCGCTTCACCGACGCCGTCTATGGCGAGCAAGTAAAAGCCGCGGCGGACATCGAGGACTTCGCCCTGTTGCGCTCCGACGGCATGCCCACGTATCATCTCGCCTCCTGCGCCGACGATGCCGACCTCCGCATCAGCCACATCATTCGCGGCCAGGACCACCTGTCCAACACCTACAAGCACGTCCTGATTTTCGAGGCCGCCGGATTCGCCCCGCCACAATTCGCGCACCTTCCGCTGCTCGTAGCGCCCGACGGCACCAAGCTCTCCAAGCGCCGCCACGGCCCAGTCGTGAGCGTCACCACCTACCGCGACGCCGGATTTTTGCCGGAAGCCTTCATCAACTTCCTGTGCCTGTTGGGCTGGTCCCCAAAGAACGATCGCGAGCAAATGACCCGCCAGGAATTGATCGACGCCTTCTCCCTGGAAGGCATCAACCGCGCCAATGCCGTGGTCAACTTCAAAGAATCTCCTTCCAGCGTTGTCATTCCGACCCTGACCGAAGGGAAGGGGAGGAATCTGCTGTTTGCGCCCGAAGACACCTTCGACCCCAAGGCACTCTGGCTGAACGCCGAACACATTCGCAGCCTGCCCATTGAGAACCTGACCCAGCGCCTGCTGCCGATCGTGCGCGAAGCCGGCTTCAACGTCACCCCAGAAAAAATGCTGCGCATCACGCCCCTCATCCGCGAGCGCATCAAGCTCCTGCGCGACGTACTCACCGCAGCCGACTTCTTCTTTGTCGACCAACTCCCGCCCTACGACCCCGCCGAACTCATCCCGCAAAAAGGCGATGCGGCCATGGCGAAGAAAGTTTTAGAGAAAGCGCAGTCCGTGCTCGCGAATGTCGAGTTCAAGCACGATCCGCTGGATCACGCCCTGCGCGCCGCCGCCCAGGAACTCGGAATCAAGGCAGGCCAGATGTTTCAGCCGATCCGGGTAGCCGTCTGCGGCCGCAAAAACGCCCCACCATTGTTTGAAACCCTGGAAGTGTTGGGCCGCGAAACAACGTTAGCGCGAATCAAAATGGCTGCGAATCTCATGTAGCGACAGCCGCCTCGGCTGTCAAGATTTTGATTCGCTTTCCTTATCCGCTTGCTGCCTGAGGCGGCTCTCTCCACATGATTTACTTTTTGCATCCGTTACGCCCGCTTCCTGAATCTATAGCATTTTGCAGCTTGCATTCTTGAGAGAGGCCTCCTATGAAAGCAGTCCAAATCAGCAAAGCCGGCGGAAATTTCGAACTCGTCGATCGCCCCATCCCTCAACCCGGCCGCGGCCAAGTACGCATCAAGGTCGAGGCCTGCGGCATCTGTCACAGCGACGCGCTGGTTAAAGAAGGCGTTTGGCCCGGACTCCAATATCCTCGCGTTCCCGGCCACGAAATTGCCGGGCGCATCGACGCTGTCGGCCCCGACGTCACTCTGTGGAAGCAGGGCCAGCGCGTCGGCGTGGGATGGCACGGCGGACACTGCTTCCAGTGCGATCCCTGCCGCCGCGGCGACTTCATTCTCTGCCAGAACCAAAAAGTTACCGGCATTCACTTCGATGGAGGCTACGCCGAATACATGGTGGTCGGCGCCGAAGCCGTCGCGGCCATGCCCGAGGATCTCCCCGCCGACGAGGCCGCGCCGCTGCTCTGCGCGGGAATCACCGTCTTCAATTCGCTACGCCATTCGGGCGCGCGCGGCGGCGACACCGTGGCCGTCCAGGGAATTGGCGGCCTCGGGCATCTTGGAATTCAATACGCCCGCCAGATGGGATTCCGCACCATCGCCGTCGGCCGCGGCAAAGACAAAGAAGCGCTCGCCCGCAAGCTGGGCGCGCACGAATACGTCAACACCGGCGCCGGCGCTCCCGCCGAAGCGCTGCAGAAACTCGGCGGAGCGCAGGTCATTCTCGCCACCGCTCCCGATTCCAAATCTATCTCTGCCCTCGTCGATGGCCTCGCCGCCGACGGCACTCTGCTCGTAGTGGGCGCAGGTTTCGAATCGCTCACGGTCACGCCCTTGCAGCTGATCGGTGGCCGCAAGAAGATCCATGGCTGGCCCTCCGGCACCGCCAAGGATTCCGAGGACACGCTTCGCTTCAGTTCGCTGAGCGGAGTTCGCCCCATGATCGAGCGCTATCCTCTGGAAAAAGCCGCCGACGCCTACCAGCAGATGATCACCGGCAAAGCAAGATTCCGCGTCGTGTTAACGGTGAGCTAGCGCCGGTGGAATAGGCGAAACCGCGAAGGACACGCAAGTATCGCGAAAGACCTGGCTTGCGAGTGATTTCCCTTGAGGTTAAGGCTTCTAACCAGGCCCATGGCGGGGAGTGGTTGATTGACATAAAGTACTTTGCTATATAAAGTTACTTCATGATTCCCGACGACGAGCCCTTCCTTCGCCCCGTCGCTGCCCGCTGGATTCCTCCCGAGATGCTCACCGCGCCCGCGCTCGATGCGGCGGAACAAGCCCCGCCTATCGAACCGCACTATGCCCTGCTGATCAATCCCTTCTATCCCAAGGACGCAAACGCAAGCTTCGGCAAGCACGTGCTCACGCCCACGCTCGCCCTCACCAGTTTTGCAGCCACAACTCCTCAGCACTGGCGCGTTGAATACTGGGACGAGAACTTGCTCGATGGCCGTCCGCCTTATCGTCCAATGCCGCAAGTGGTAGGCATTACCGTGCACCTCACCTTTGCGAGGCGCGCTTTCGAACTGGCCGACTGGTATCGCGTTCGCGGATCGAAAGTAATTCTCGGCGGGCTGCACGTGCTCTCCTGCCCCGACGAATGCGCGCCTCACGCCGATGCGCTCGCGCTCGGCGACGGCGTGCAGCTCTGGCCGCGCATCCTGCATGATGTCGAAGCGAACCGCCTGCAGCCTCGCTACGTCGCCACTTATGAAAACGACTATCGCGACGATCCCGCGCCGCGACGATCTCTTCTTGCGCGCCACAGCTTCCTCACCACCACTAGCCTGATCGCCACTCGCGGATGCCACAACCGCTGTGGTTTCTGCTATCTCGCCACCGATGGCCTGCGCATGCCCTATCGCATGCGCGATCCGCAGCAGGTCGCTTCCGAGTTTCAGGAAAATGGCCAACCCTATGCGGTCTTCATCGACAACAATCTGGGCTCGCGCCGCGAGTACCTGCACCAGCTCTGCGCCGCCCTGCGTCCGCTCAACAAGATCTGGAGCGCCGCCGTCACCATCGACGTCACCGACGATCCCAGCCTCATTCGCAACATGGCGCTCGCCGGATGCACCGGCGTCTTCATCGGTTTCGAATCGCTATCCGACCACAATCTCGCCG
>DATBEI010000207.1:0-17841 GCA_036269595.1 Candidatus Sulfotelmatobacter sp. | reverse complement strand
TCGCAACTGGGCCAGGGCGGACAGCCTGCGCAGAAGAATCAACTGGGTACGGGGGGACAACCAATTGAGGCATCGTCTTCCAGCGGCGTGTCGGTGAGCGCATAGGAGCCGAAAGTTCGCCATAAATTCTGACCAGCCCGGCGTGGGTCTGTTTCCGAGAGTGTTGGGGAACCAGGCTCACGCTGGTGTCATTCCCGCGATGCAGGTGCGGAGCGGACATTCCTGGCGGCGGGCCTGCCGGCAAAAACAGCAGCGGGCAAGAGTGCCCGCTCCACACCAACTGCTCCACACCAACCGCTCCACACCAACTGCTCCACACCGGCTCTGCGGCTTTCTGCAGCAGCCCTTTCCACATAGGAATTCCGCTTCTTTCGCTGAATCAGGAACCTAAATCCTAGTGGCCAGCATCTTACAGATAGGCTCGTGACAGCCTTTTCCGGAAGGTTACCTGCGGCGACAATGCCCCACCGGGAGGGCTTCCTGGTAGTGATATACTGTTTTAATTCAGTGTGGTAGCTGGGGTGAAAGAACGCCCTCAACGAAGGAAATTTAAGATGGCTCGTAGTTCTCGCCGATCACTCTTCCTGGTAGTTTTTTTTCTGCTTGCTTGCGGCTTCCTGGGGATTTTGTTTGCCCAGCGCACGGGCCAGCAGTCGTCTCTGGGCGATTCCGAAGTTAAAGATAGCCTGAAGCAATTCACCGATGTGTATGCGCTCGTCGAGGATAACTACGCCGAGCCGGTGAATGCCGACAAGGCCATCTATAACGGGGCGATCCCCGGCATGCTGCACGCGCTGGATCCGCACTCGAATTTCTTCGATCCGAAATCGTATGCGTTGATGCGCGAAGACCAGCGCGGCAAGTACTACGGCGTGGGCATGACGGTCGGGCCGCGCAACAATAAAGTGATCGTGATTTATCCGTTCACCGGAACTCCCGCATACAAAGCGGGAATTCATCCGGGCGACGTGATTATCGCCGTTGACGGCAAGTCGACGGAGAACATGAGCACGACCGATGTGGCGGACCTGCTGAAGGGGCCCAAGGGGACGACGGTTCACATCAGCATTTCGCGCGAAGACGTCGAGAAGCCGATGGAGTTCACGCTGGTGCGCGACGAGATTCCGCGCTATAGCGTCGACGTACATTTCCTGATCAAGCCGGGCGTGGGATACATGCACGTTAACGGCTTCAACGAGACCACTGAGCACGAAGTTTCGGACGCGCTTGATTCGTTCGGCGATCTGAAGGGCCTGATTCTTGACCTGCGATCCAATCCTGGCGGGTTGTTGAGCGAGGGTGTGGGCGTAGCCGACAAGTTCTTGAAGAAGGGACAACTGATTGTTTCGCATCACGGGCGTGCTTCTGCAGAGAAGCGTTACGTGGCGCAGCATGGCAACGGCGGCAAGGATTATCCGATTGTCGTGCTGGTGAACCGGCAGACGGCCTCGGCGGCGGAGATTGTTTCCGGAGCGATTCAGGATCATGATCGCGGGCTGATCGCGGGTGAAGTGACGTTCGGCAAAGGTCTGGTGCAGACGGTTTATCCGCTGTCGGAAAACACCGGGCTGGCGCTGACCACGGCGCACTACTATACGCCGAGCGGACGGCTGATCCAGCGCGATTACAGCAACATTTCGCTCTACGACTACTACTACAGCCGAGACAGCGCCGAGAGTTCCAACACGGCGAACCGCGAGGTGAAGCTCACCGACAGCGGGCGAACGGTTTATGGCGGAGGCGGCATTACTCCCGACGTGAACATTCCGGCGGTGAAGAGCAATCACTTCCAGGACACACTGCTGCAGCACTATGCGTTCTTCAACTTCGCCAAGCGCTACGTGGTGAATCACAAGCCTTCGAAGAACTTTGAAGTGGACGATGCGACCATGCAGGAATTTCGCAAATCGCTCGACGAAGCGAACATTCCGTACACCCAGGCAGAGTTGATCGACAACAGCGACTGGATCAAGTCGAACATCAAGGCTGAGATTTTCACCGACGCTTTTGGTCAGGATGAAGGCATGAAGGTGCGCGCCGAATCCGATCCGGAAGTGGTGAAGGGACTTGAATTGCTGCCGCAGGCGAAGGCTCTGGCGGATAATGCCCGGAAGATCATCGCCGAACATAATTCGGCTCCGGCGTTTGGACGGCAGTAGAGCGGTCGTCGCTTGGTAGCTGGTCATTGGCTCGCGAGTCGTCTGAATTCAGCCTTGGGGATCGAACGAAACTTCGTTCCGATCCCAAGACCCTAGTCGCCACAGCCCACCTGCATTTGTGCGTAAGCCAGCGTTCATTGACTTCGGGTTCTTGCTGTGTGAGAATCCGCCGGAGAGGCCGCTTTTGCCGGGTTACGGCTACGGCGGCGGTGCCAACCGTCCCTGGCTGCGCGTTTCTGAATCGCCATACAATGGAGCGTTCCAAGTATTTGGGAAGATGTGCGGGATCGTGGCCGCGCGGCCATGAGCTGAGGCTCGTTTGAAGCCGCTGGTTCTGGCGGGGGCGGTGCTGCTGGCGGCGTGCGCGGGATGGACTGACTTGCGCTGGCGGCGCATTCCAAACTGGCTGACGGTCTCCGGGCTTGTGCTTGGGGTCGTGGTGAATTCCGTCGTCAGCGGAGTGGCGGGGGCGAAGACTTCCCTGCTGGGAGTGGCGTTGGGATTGGCGTTGCTGCTTCCGTTTGTGCTGCTGCGCAGCCTGGGCGCGGGAGATTGGAAGTTCGCGGGAGCGCTGGGAGCTTTCACCGGGCCGGGGCGGCTCGTGGATCTTTTGCTGGCATCGATTCTGGTCGCTGGAGTGATGGCCGTGTTGCTTGTGATTTATAAACGGCGGACGCTGCAGACGATTCGCAATATTGGGCACATCTTGATTTCGCTGGTGACGTTTCGACTGCCGGGAACACGAGTGTCGCTCGACAATCCCGACTCGCTGAAAATTCCTTACGGCGTGGCGCTGGCGTTCACGGTGGTGCTGTATGGAGTTCTGTGGAAGCTGGGGATGGCGGCCTAGAATGCGGATTTCGCCGAGATCGATCATTCGAAGGCTGGTTGCGGAGACCCGCGGCTCGGAAATTGCGGAAGCCGCGGCGGTGCTGCCGTTGATGTTCATGATCCTGCTGGGAATTTTCTGGTTCGGGCAGGCGTTCAGCATTTACGGCACAATCACGCGGGCGGCGCAGGAGGGCGCGCGCGCGGGAGCCGCGCCTTATTGCACCACGTGCAACTCACCGAACAACGCGGCGCAAAATGCCTACAACGCAGTACACTCCTCGTTGGCTGCTGCGCATCTTGACCCGAATCAAATCATCCCGTTGACCAGTTGGACGCCTCCGGCACCGGTCGATTGCAGCACTGGAACCGCGGTTGCCTGCACGAACAGCGGGAACGTTTGTGTGCAAACACACGTCATGCTGTCGCATACGAGTGGGGCGGGGGCCGTTTGCGGAACCTCGGTCAGCTTCGAGTATCCATATCGTTTCTGGCTGCCGTTTACATCGTTGAACAAGCAGAGCATCCAACTTCAGGCCGTGGCTCACGTCAGGATGGAGGCGCAATGATCCGCCAGCCCGGTCTTTGGCGATCCCTGCGGCACGACGACTGCGGCGCTCAGTTGGTGGAGTTTGCGGTCACGCTGCCTTTGCTGGTGGTCTTCGTAGTGGGCATTTTCGATTTCAGTGGTGCTTTCACGCTGAAGCAAAAGCTTACAAATGTAGCGCGCGATGCGGCCCGTGCTGCGGCAGCGGAGCCAACCACCGACCTCAGCGCAGCCGTTCCGGTTTCGGTAAACGATGCCTTTTGGATGGTCGACAGTTACCTCCAGGCAAATCGTATCAACGACTGCGGCATCGATCCCACTACCGTCGTACAGGCTCGACCAAAATGGACATACAGCGCCGCGGGAAACGGGACCAACGGCTGTCCCACCGCCGGGCTCACAATCACCATTAACCGCGGATACTACTTCCCCGCGACGGCGGGACGACAGCCCGCTGGGGTTAATTGTGTCGCCCAATCCGCTGCTGGCCAGACAGCGGTCATCGCCACCTGCGTTAGTATTCAGTACGGTTACCAATGGAAGTTCGGTCAGGCGGCCAGTCTGTTAGGAAGAACGCAACTGTTGCCGAACACGATCACGGCGACGGCCGTTGCGATGAATGAAAACTAAGAAGCAGCCATGAAAAGGCCCTTATTTCGCAGACTCCATTTGCCGGCGGCCCGCCACGGAGAGCTTGGCATCACGATGGTCCTGGTCGCCATAGCGATGGTCGCCATCATCGCGATGGCGGCGCTGTCGATCGACGTCGTCACGCTATATGTCGCCCGCGAGGAGGCGCAAAGAGCCGCTGATGCGGGCGCGCTCGCCGCGGCCAGAGTGATCTCAATTTCAGGGGTCACGGGAACAGCTGGCCCTGATAACGATGCTGGTTCGTGGTCTACAATATGCGGCAGCGATACCAGCGTTGCAAGTTTGACGGCCAAAGCCGCCGCGCAAGAAAACAGCGTCGGGGGTAGCGCGGCAACCGTCACCGTCACATACTCTTCCGGATCGGGGTCTGGGGTCGCGGACTGTACTGCTGTTGTGGCCGACGACCAGCTTGGTGTCAACCCATTGGTCACTGTGCAAGTCCGGCGCGACAGCATGCCTACTTTGTTTTCCCGGATTTGGTCTCGAGCTACAAGTACGGTGAGCGCTACGGCAACGGCAGAGGCATTCAATCCCTCCAATTCAGGAAGTTTTGCGGCCGGTGGCGCTGCTGTCCCAGTGACGCCTAGCTGCGTGAAACCGTGGATCATCCCGAATGAGGATAAAGTCAATGGGGGCCAATTCATAGACCAAACTACCGGTGCGATCAAGACTGTGGGAATCCGGTTAAGCGGCGGCGGCACGGGTATCGTGGGAGAGAGTTTCTTATTAACCGACAATTGCACTGGGTCGGGCTGCTCGAGCATGACACATAACCCGCCACGCGCAGGCTATTACGTCCCTGCCTTAGTCACCCCACCCGCGAGCGCGGTGCCTACTTGCGCCGATGACACCGACTACCAGAAGGCCATCGGTGGCTGCGATGTGAAAACCATCTATGCTTGCGGCACTGTCAATGGGTCGCGTGCAAATCTTTTGATAAATCCTGGCGGAGCGAGCGGAGACACATCGGCGGCGGCGCAATGCTTGATCCACCAATCCGGCGGGGTCGGGCAGGATGTTCTTGACGTCAGCTCGTTTCCATACCAAATCAAGCCGGGATCAGGCAATCTGATAATAACCTCAGCTAGTCAAGTAATCAGCACCAGCAACAGCATCGTGACCCTGCCGATCTATGATGATTCGGGCGGACCACTGACTGGCAGCAACCCGCAAGTCACAATCCTGGGGTTTCTGCAGGTATTTATAGACAGCGTCGACGGCAGCGGCAATCTGAATGTGCATGTGCTAAACGTGGCCGGTTGCGGTAACGATGCTTCGACAACACTTTCCGCGCCTGGAACGTCCCCCGTACCGATTCGCTTGATCACGCCACAGTAGCACGCGATTGCCAATCGTATTCTCAACAGAGGAGCTTACTAGTTCTGCGGATTGTCGGGCGGAGCGATGTTTTCCGGCGGGCCGCCGGGATTGGGACTGGGTGGACCGGGTTGCGGCGCAGCGGCTGCGGTCATGGGATCTTCTTCGGGATTGTTATTTTGCTCGGGCATTTGCGGCAGGGGCATAACTGCGCCGTCGGTGCGCGCGGTGACAATCACACGATCGAGTTTGGCGGGGTCGTTGGTCGCGCTGAGAATCAGAAAATTAAATCGGGATCCGTTCAGCAGGCGTGCCAGAACCTCGGGCGCGGGCGCGGGAGCAATGTCGGTAACTATGGTTTCCTGCTCGGCGCCGGGAGCCATGGAAACGTCAGCGCCGGTGCGCTGCTGCACGGCTAGCAAGACCTGCGAGAGCGAGACCATGTTGGCGCGAATGCCAAGCAGACCGTTGCGAAAGGAAACATCGAGTGTGGGCTTGGCGGTGTTTTCAATGCTTACGTGTTGCGATCCGGGCGTGAAGTTGGCAGCGACCAAACCGGGGCGGGTAGCGGGCTCGGGCGGGAAATTGTCGACTCCCTCGGAATTATTCTGAGGGCTCCCGATTACCTTGGCGGCATTCATCACCTTAATCATAACGGTGCGGCCGTAAGGAAAAACCTGGTACGACTGCGCGGTTTTCAGATCGAGCACAATGCGGGTGACCGGCGGCTTGTGCTGAAACAGGCCGACGCGAACATCTTTCACTTCGCCGCGATCGACGGATTGGCTGTGCAATTGGTTGCTGGGAACAGCGTTGGGAAAGTCGACCACGAGGCGATCAGGTCCGGTCAAAACCTGAGTCTGCGGAACGAGGCGGTCGCTGGCCTCGACTTCGATTTC
Source organism: Candidatus Sulfotelmatobacter sp. (assembly GCA_036269595.1). Classification (GTDB taxonomy): domain Bacteria; phylum Acidobacteriota; class Terriglobia; order Terriglobales; family Acidobacteriaceae; genus Sulfotelmatobacter. The sequence continues at coordinate 11,440 of DATBEI010000207.1, read as the reverse complement.
CACCGCGTCTTTTCCATTCAGCACTTTCACCGTGCGAACGGAGGTCTGCGCGAACAATGGCATAGTGAGCAATGCGAAGAGTGCGGGTAGAAGCAGACGCTTCACGCTAGTTGGGGAGAGTCTATGCATGAATACTCGCAACGGGCAGGTTTTTTGGTGGCTCTAATCTGATTGTAACAGCGGCGAAAAATGCCAGGGATTACGTTGGTATTAGAACCAGCGAGCTACGGGGACAATGATGACGATGCGTGGGGACCTTTCCCTCAGGGGCTAAAGCCCGACATTTCTTTTGCACTTAACGGCATGGCTGAAGCCATGCCCTTTCAATGCTCGAACGACTGTTGGGCATGGCTGAAGCCAAGCCCTTTCACAACGCTTTATTGCACCTAACGGCATGGCTGAAGCCAGGCCCCTTTCAATGCTCGAGCGGCTGTTGGCGGGCCTTCCAATAGAGGACGCCTAGGCCTGAGGCGACCAGAAGCCAGGTACCGGGCTCGGGAACTGTGCCTCCGCCACCGCCGCCGCTGGCGGGCGCGCAGGGATATCCCTTTTTTTTGGTCGAGGTGGCAACGACGGTGGTGCCATTGGGTTTCTTTTCAATTCCGCAGACGCTGGGGAGCAGAGGCGGCGAGATCGGAACCCAGGTTCCGTTGGAGAAAGGGTCGTACAGATTCAAAGGCAGAGCCGGTCCCAGCGCAGGCGCGAAGTTGAGCACTGCGGACTGGAAAGGCGGCGGCGGATTCAACAGGGCCGTGCCGAGGGCCGGCATCATAGGCTCGTCGAACTTCGCGGCCGGAGGTTCCAGTGAAGAGTTGGCTTGCTGAGGAACTTCTTCCACGCGATTGCCGCAGCGCGAGCGCGCGGTGATTTTGCCATCGGTGAGCACGGTCTCGCCTTTTTTGAGTGTGACTCTGTGGCGCGTCCAGTAGACGTGGTTGCCGATACGATAAGAAACATAGGCGGTGCGAGCTAAAACCAGGCGCACGACGCGGGCGTGATCGTAATCGAATCCGGCGTAATGCAAGGCGACCACGGGATCGTGTTGCGCCACCCACTTCAACTCCTGGGCATCGCGCACGCCGCCGGGCACGACGGAATATATGTAGACGGGACGATCATCAATCTGGCGCATGGATTCCTGTTGCGTCAGTGACAGGATGTGGCGACTTGCTGCCGCGTCAGGGTCGGATGCAGAAAAGTGAGACGCGCGAAACAGCGATGGGCTCAGATGTTGTAACGCGATCCCAGCGAATGCGAATATCAGGGTTGCGCCGAATAGAACGAGCATTACGTGGCGGATTAAGCGATTGCGACGATGACGGCGGGTGGGACGGCGACGGATTCTAAACTCGACCTTGCCTGCTTCACTCGACAACTTCTACCTACCTTCGACGGTCTGGTCGGGGGAGACCGAAGGCACTTCCATGCACAATAGGTGCATTTGGAGTGCCGTAGCCGATTGCCTTAATCCTTCACAAAAAAAAGGAGATGTGGGAGTTGATGGGAAGCATGCTAACAGACCGCGCAGAGGATTGCACAAAAAATCTTCGGCAATACCCATGCCCGCACAAGAAGTATTAACACCAGGCTCAGCAGACTTGCGGAGAACCAGGATTGCGGCGGATGACCGGCGTAACGCCACGGATAGGCTATTGGAGAGGGACGGCGACCGGCGGTCATATCGCTGGTATTACGGAAGCATTCGCGAAAAGCAGTTATCTCGAATAGCAGCACCCTCGGAAACGTATCTCACTCTCGAGCCGCTCAGCTGAACTGCTGAGCGGTCTTTTTTTGAAAAGTCGCAGGCCGCAGGTCGTCGAATCCTGGGGGGGCGATTCCTCCCAACCTTCCCTTTACCCAAGGCAACTAAATTTCCGTAGCAGACGGGCTGTCCGCCTTGTTGTAGCGAGGCACGTCGAGAGTTTGTTGGTCCCGGCCGAGCGCCGGGATTTCGTTCGTAGGAGAGATCGCGAACCGTTGGATGCTCAGGAGGGTTCGATGCGTCGCAAAGTTGAAGTGCAAGAGACGTTGCTCAGCGCGGTCGCACGCAAGCTTGGCCGGGCCGCGGGGACGTTGGCGAACATGACTCAAAGGCTGACGGACGGGGCGACAAACGCAGGATCGAAAGAAGAATCCGCTGAGCCGTCACCGGTGAGGAAGCGCCGAAATCGCACGGCAAAGAAGCATACGGCTAAACCAGCACAACGCACTGCAAAGACGCGAACCGCCTTACGGCGGAAAACAACAGCCAGCAGAAGGGGGGCGAGGAGAAAAAGATAGCGAGAAGAGTCCCGGATTGCGGCCCTAAATTTTTCCAACATTCCACAGGCAGATCGGAGTCCAAGCTTCATGCCGTCCCCCACTTTTCCCAGCGCGACCGCTTCATCCCCGGAAGTGGGCAAGAGGACGGACAAAACTTCCCGAAATTTTTTTCGCGGCCAAACGATTCTACTTATCGTTGCAGGAATTCTGGTATGTATCGTGGTTTGTCTGGCCGTGTTCTGGAATAGGTTCTGGCCGTTTACGGAAAAAGCGATCGTCGAAGATCTGGCGGAGGCCAGTGACAGTACGGTGACTGTGCGAAGTGCGCACCGCACGTATTTTCCTCATCCCGGCTGCGTTGTCGAGGGCATTGAGTTTAAACACGGCCCCGACAAGTGGACTCTGATCACCATCGACAAGCTGGTTATCGAGGGCAGCTATACCGGAATTCTCAGCAAGCATGTGCCGCGGATTCGCGCTGAGGGGGGACACGTCTTCGTGCCGCCGCTGGGCAGCAACGTCACGTTTAAGACGCAGCACTCCAATCTTATTGTTGAGGAGTTGGTAGCCGACGGAGTGATGATCGATTTTGCTTCGAAGGATCCCAACAAGAAACCGCTGCGCTTCGACGTGCATGAAGGCGTTCTACACAATGTGCAGTGGGGAAGCGCGATCGAGTACGACTTGAAATTTCACAATCCCGAACCGCCGGGCGAGATCGCGACGCGCGGAAAATTTGGGGTTTGGACGGAAGGCAAAGGCGCGGAGACGCCGATTTCGGGCGAGTACACCTTCGAACGCGCAGATCTGGGAGTGTACGGCGGTGTGGCTGGACTGCTTGATTCCAACGGAAAATACGGCGGCGTTCTTAAGCACATCGATATTTCGGGCACGACGGATGTTCCGAACTTCGAGGTAACGAGGGGCGGGCACAAGGTAAAGCTGGTTACGCAGTACAGTGCGTATGTGGATGGAATTCATGGCGACACGTTCCTGAAATCGGTGGACGGCCATTTTGGACGAACGGATCTGTCGGTGGAAGGGAGCATTGCACGCGTCAAAGGGAGGAAAAGCAAGACCGCGCTGCTCGACCTGAGTTCGCGACGGGGACGAATCGAAGACATACTTGGACTGTTTGTGAGCGCGCCGCGCGCGCCGATGTCGGGGCCGATTTCGCTTAGGGCGAAGGTTGAGATTCCGCCGGGAGACGAGCGTTTTCTCAAGAAGGTCAAACTGTCCGGCGCATTCGGCATAGGCAATGGCACGTTCGCGAAGCCGAAGACGCAGAAGGATGTAAACGAATTGAGCGCCGGGGCGCGCGGTGAAAAAATGGAAGAGGCCGAAACTGTACTTACCGATTTGAAGGGCGAAGTTGCACTGATAGGGGGAATCGCCAGATTCTCCAATCTTTCGTTCGGTATTCCCGGCGCGAAGGCACGGATGCACGGAACGTATAACCTGCTGAACGAAAAGATTGATTTGCACGGCTTCATGCGGGTGGATACCAAGATTTCTAAAACAACTACCGGAGTGAAATCACTGTTTCTGAAAATGATGGATCCGTTCTTCAAGAAGAAAAGGAAAGGCGAGGTCGTCCCAGTCCACATTGGCGGCACCTACGATCATCCGCAGTTTGGACTCGACCTTAATCAGCAGCAGGATAAAAAACATGCAAAGCAATGAACTGGCATGAGTTTTTGTCGCAAACACCTCGAAGTTTCCCGACATCCAAGAATGAAAGGAGCCTATGTTCGTGCGAGTCGGAAACCTTTTTGGGTCCAGGAGTTTCCTGGCCCTAGTGGTGTTGTGTGGCTGGGGCGCGGCAGAACTGGCGTGCGGAGGCGGCGGAAACTCGGTCGTTCAAACTCCGGTGCCGGCGGGGCAGCCGACATTCAGCCATGTGGTTTTAGTGGTCGAAGAAAATCACAGCTATCCCGATGTCATGGGGAATTCTTCGATGCCCTATTTGAACGGATTGGCTTCGAAGTACGGGCTGGCCACGCAATATTTTGCGAATGCCCATCCTTCGCTCCCAAATTATCTCGTGCTAACGACCGGACTGATGGAAACTTCGAACGACAATTTTTCCGGGACCATCAGCGATGACAATGTGGTGCGAGAGCTAGTGAAGGCGGGCAAAACCTGGAAAGCATATGAAGAGGCATTGCCCTCGCCGGGATACATGGGCGACGATTCCGGGCTCTACCTTCGCCATCACGACCCCTTCGTGTATCTGTCCGATGTGCAGAACGGCAGCGCGCAATCGGCCAACGTTGTTCCGTTTACGCAATTCGCTACCGACTTGGCGAATAATGCGTTGCCGCAGTATTCGTTCATCGTGCCGAACGTAAATGACGACGCGCATAACGGAACCCTGGCGGAAGCGGACTCGTGGCTGCAGACGAATATTGCGCCGCTAATTGCAGATTCCGCGTTTCAGAGCAGCGGGCTGCTGATCATCACTTTTGACGAGGGCGATCAGACGGATCTGCAGCATGGCGGAGGACAAGTGGCCACGGTCATCGTCAGTTCCGCCGGTAAGCAAGGCTACCAGTCGAAGACCTTCTACCAGCATCAGAGCGTGCTGCGGTTGGTGCTCCGCAGTTCGGGAGTGAACAGTTTTCCGGGATTGGCGGGCACGGCTCCGGATATGACGGAATTCTTCAGCGGCCACTGACGTTTTCAGTCCTGCAACCCCTAAGTCATTGGATTATTTCGGCAAAATAGGCGCCAGCCTACGCGATGCGGGGTATAGACACCTTTATAGTTAGCTCGTAGCTTGGGGTATGCCTGTTTGTGAGAAAGGGCACGAGACCACGCCGGTGCGGATACTTGTTGTGGACGATAGCCAGGTAATGCGCCATTGCCTGCGAACGCTTCTGGAACAACAAGACTCCTGGAAGGTTTGCGACGAGGCATCCGACGGGAAAGAAGCGATCGAAAAAGTTCAGCAGGCGGCGCCGGATGTGATCGTACTCGATTTCCAAATGCCCAAAATGAATGGCCTGGACGCGGCGAGAGCGATCAAAAAAACTGCGCCAACGATTCCAATTCTCATGGTGACGTTGCACATGTCGCCTCAACTGGAAGACCAAGCTAAAAGGATCGGCATCAGTGGCGCCTGCGACAAGGGCAATATCGGCTGCGTAGTGGAAGGCGTGGACACGCTGCTGCATCAGGGCACTTATTATCCAACCCTAAACTAAGTCTGATCGACCTTTAAATTATCTTAAGAATGGCGGTTTTTGGGAGAGGCGGAATGAGTATGCCGATTTCCATCGACAATCTCTCAAACCTCGATTCCCTCTCTACCCGAGAGCGCGCAACCCGCGTGTATAGCCTGCTTCGCGAAATCCTGAACATTCCACCTCAATTGCGCACGGAGACATTGTTGAGGATTACGCAGGCGATCGAGGCGCATCCCTGCCGTGATTCCATTCGCTCCACGCTACGCGATTTCTGGTCGCACCATTCGTACGTGAGAGTGATTTCGGAAGCGGGGTTGCCGGATGAGGCGTTTCTGGTGCGCGAGTTGCTGACTCGGGCGTTGCGGCATTTGGTGCCCGTGGACGAAGCAGAAGGCGACCTCTATGTACTGCTGGATTCCCTGAATCTGAAAGAATGCGATGCGCGCTGGGTGGCTTCCCTGCCCGACTCGCTGGTGGCCGCGTGGGGGGAAACTTTTCGGCCGTCCACATTTTCGATTCTGGCATCGTGCAAACTTCTCGCCTTGCGTGCGGCCAATGTTGCGTTGTCGCGAGATTTAATCGTTTTTGCCGACGATGAGGATATTACCCAGTCTCCGTTTTTTCATTTGCCATCGCTGGTCGAGCATGTAGTTCGACATCCGGAAGACTTTTCGCAATGGGAAGAGCAGCACACGGCCTGCGAAACTCAGTTGCAAACCGTAAACCAACAGTTGGCGGACCGAGGATCTTCGGCGAATCTGATTTTTCGCGTGCGTCTGCTGCGATCGCTGCTGGGACGAATCCAGCAGGTAATCACGCTGCAGCGTCCGGATTCGGACGCGCGCAAGCTGGCCGTCACCGTGGTGCACGGGTTTGCTTCGCAGCGCCGCATTGGAAGCGTGATGAGCGCCAGCACGCGCCGCTTAGCGCGCAGCGTGGTGGAAAGAACCGGACGCGCGGGCAAGCACTATATTGCCAAAAACAGCGAACAATGGGGGGTGATGGGGGCCGGGGCAGTGCTGGCGGGCGTGATCACGGCGTTTACCGCGCTTTTTAAATACTCGCTGGCACATGCGATTCATGCGCCTCTGCTGTTGGCGATTGCCCATTCGCTCAACTATGTTTTCAGTTTCCTGCTGATGCAGGCGGGAGGATTTCTGCTGGCTTCGAAGATGCCTGCGGTAACTGCGGCGACCTTGGTGGACGCAATGGAGGATCCCGCGAAGGATCACATGGCGAGTTTGCAAGCGATTTCGAAAACTCAGTTCATTGTGACAATCAGCAATCTGATCGGCGCGGTTCCGGCGTCGATCGCGATCGACCGGTTTTTCAATATGGTTCGCGGGCATCCGTTTTTGGCGGCACCGGCGGCGGAACACGGCATTCGCATGCTGTTTCCACTCACGTCGATGACGATCCCTTACGCGATCATCACTGGAATTTTCCTCTGGCTTTCGTCGCTGGCGACGGGTTGGACGGCAAACTATCTCGCGCTGCACCGGATGGGTACGGCGATCTCCAACAGCCTTCGCATTCGCGCCAAGTTGGGACCACGGCGAGCAGAGAAATTGGCGGAGTGGGTGCGGCATCACGCGCCCGGGTCGTGTGGATATATCGTGCTGGGATTTCTGTTGGGAGCCGTTCCCATTGTTTTTGAACTTTTCGGAATTCCGATGGAAGTGCGCCACGTTACCCTGGCCGCGGGAAGCCTGGGTTATGCGCTGGACGCTTCCCTGCTCTACGGGCAACTCCACTGGCAAGAGACACTGCTGGCGTTTTCGGGAATCGCGCTGGTCGGCATCTTGAATATTGTCACGTCGTTTGTTTTGAGCTTTCTGCTGGCGGTACGAGCGCGCAATGTCGGGGAGGCGCAGTCGCGGCGCTTTCTGCGGGAGGTTGGGCGCGAGTTGCTGGCGCATCCTTTCTCGTTTCTGCTCCCCAGGCCAGCCGAACGCACAGAATGAAGACTTGAAACTGGCGGCTCAGGTGCGCGCGCGCGAATCACACCTGCAGCTTGCGAAGATAAGGCACGCTGGCTTTCATCAAGTCGAGATTCATTTCGACGAAGTAATTTTTGATGCCACCGACTTTGGCTGCAGAAAAGATTTTCTTCCAGTCAAGACTGTCCTGCCCCACAGGCGCAATTTTTTTAGTCTCAGCCGACCAGCCCTGCACGTGCATGGAAATGAAGCGTCCGGGATATTTTGTGAAGTAGTCGGCGGCATCGTAGCCGCGGCTGATGGTGGAAACCTGGAATTGAAACTTGATCAATTTCGGGTCGAGAAGGCCAAACAATACGTCATAGGTTCGCTTGCCGTCGACGGTGGAAAGCTCGAAGTCTTCGTTGTGAAGACCCTGCTGAATGCCGGACTGGGCGGCGCGTTCGCCCATCTTGTTGTACTGGTCGGCGGCACGCTTAACGTCGTCCATGGTCGGGTTCTTCGGCCCTTCCAAGCTAGGGACGAGCATTTGCGTGAGCCCGACATCTTTCGCCCAGGAAATGGCGCGGTCCTGGTTCTGGCGCAGTTCGTCGATGCCGAAGTGCGAACTGACGCAGCTCACACCAGCATCGCTCAGGATTTTCTTAAGTTCGCTTCCTTTATATTTTGCGAGCCCGCCGAAGCCTTCGTCGGCGTAACCGACGGGCGAGCAGAGTTCGACACTTTGGAATCCAGCCGTGGCCAGCAACTTGATGGTGCCGGGAAAATCATTGGCAATCATTTTGCGGACGGGCCAGGTTTGACAGCCGATGGGCATGCCGAGCGGGTTGGCGTGGAGCGGGAGCCGAGTGGCCGAAGTAAGTGCAGCCATGGCGGCGCACGTCGACGCGTTTTTCACAAACTCTCTTCGCGAAATTGCGGACATTATGCCTCCTGAATTGTTCAGAACATTTCTAAAGTTCCCAACCGGCGCGGCGCTCGGGGCGCACAAATTTCTGAGCGACGTCAGAGTTGACGCTCAGGTTCGAGCGGTTCCATTGCAGCCGTTGCCCGGTGCGCGCCGCCACATTTCCCAGCAGCAGAGATTCGGTGACCATGCCCTCGAATTCGAAATTTCCGCCGGGCTTGGTTTTGCCGCCTTTGCAGGCCTCGAGCCACTCGCGCTCGTTGCCGGGAGAGCGCGGCAGAGTTTTTGGGGGCTGCTGATAGCTATCCATCTTTGACTGAGGAATCAACATGGGATTGCCGCCATTGAAGTTGCAGAGAATTTTGCCGCGATCGCCGATGAATAGAAGGCCTTCGTCTTCTTCCTCGGTGGTTCCTTTCAGCGGACGGTTCTCTTCGAGTTCGTCGGGACGCCACGGCTTCAGGCCGCCGTCATACCAGCTGAATTTGACCGGGGGCATGTCGCCGCGCGCGGGAAAATTGTAGCGGACGATGGAGGCGAGCGGGTAGGTCTCGTCATAGCGGTCGGTCGAACTGGCTTCGACGGTGACGGGCGCCTCCAGTTTCAAGACGCGGAAAATTGTGTCGAAACTGTAGGAGCCCATATCGCCGAGCGCGCCGCAACCGAAATCAGTCCAGCCGCGCCAGACGAAAGGCAAGTAAGCATGGTTGAAGGGCCGCTCGGGCGCGGGACCGAGCCAGAGATTCCAGTCCAAACCCTCGGGAACGGGTTCGGCTTCTTTGGGGCGCTCCATGCCTTGCGCCCAGAAGGGGCGGCTGGACCAGTTCTGGACCTCGCGCACTGGGCCAATCGCGCCGGACCAGATCCATTCGCATAAAAGGCGAGTCGCTTCGGAAGCCTGGTTGGCGACTGCAATCTGAGTTGCGACTCCGGTCTCGCGGGCAATTTCTGCGATGCGCCGCGCCTCATAAATGGTGTGCGTCAACGGCTTCTGGCAGAAGACATGTTTGCGTTTTTTCATGGCCGCGGCTGACACGGCCGCGTGCAAGTTGTCGGTGGTGCAGACGACTACCGCGTCGAGATCTTTCTGCTTTTCGAGCAGTTCGCGAAAATCAACATAAGCGGCGCAGCCGTGATACTGGCCGGAGCGCTGCTGCGCGCCGTAATATGCTTCGACAATTTTCTGGCATGGTTCGCGGCCGGCAACGCCGCTGGTCACGCCGAGCGAATGCGTCAACTGGATGGGCTGATCGGGGCTGAGCCAATCCCAGCCGCTTTCGGCGCCCAGCAATTTGCGTACGGATTTGCAGAATTCGTGAGTGTCCCATTGGGGATGATTCGGGCTGCCCTTGTCGACATCGCAGACCGCAACACCTTGCACGTCGGACTCACGGAGGAAATGAAGCATGACGCGCAGGCCTTGAGAGCCTACGCCAATGAAAGCGATATTGACTTTGTCGCTAGGGGGCACATAGCCCGTTCCACCGAGCACGCGGCGCGGGACAATGGAAAATCCGAGCGCGGCCGCGGCGGATTGGCGGAGAAATTTGCGTCGCGAAACCGAAGCATTCATCCAGCGGCCAGTCTGAATCCGATTTTTCACAGTCCCTCCCGGAGTAGTGTGAACCGCCAAGTGCGAGGTGGACAACCGTCGATACCTCGGTCTCGCCGATTCGACCCCGATACTGTAATCGAAAAATCTTATGGGCGGGTTGAGTTTTTAGATGGCGAGCCTGCCCAATCCCGTGGCCCCTTGACAGCGATAGTAAAATTCCACTCCATAAGTTCGGCACGTTGGAGGTGTGCATGCCCGCGCGTCTAGCTTCAGCCCTATTCCTTTTGCTGGCGTTGCCGTGCGCCGGCCAGACCAACCTGCAGGCGCGACTCAGCCAGCGAGTGGACCAGCACCAAATGCGGGCGTCGCAGGTAGTGGTGCCGCTGACACCGGACGATAGGGCGGCCCGCCTGGAGGCCCTGCATCACGATGCGAACGAACTCTCGGCACTGAGCGCGACGGTGCAGTTCGATCTCCGCCGGCTGCAGAGCGGGCTGCTGGCAAAAGACTTGAGCGAAAAACTTAAAAAATTGGAGAAACTCTCGAAAAAGGTTCGGCGGGAAATGCAGTGATCAGGCCGAACCGACTATCTCATCGTTGCGAACGACAATGTTTGTCGCAGATGCGTTATTCTTGAAGGCATGGATCATATCGAAGTTCTTCGCGAAAAGATTGCCAGCCTCCGCGACGAGATCGCACAGATCAAAGAATTGAACGAGCAGCACCGGCGTCACAGCCGCAACCAGCAAGAGGCTCAGATCGCGCACGGCCAGAGACTTGAGCGCTTACAACAAATCCAGCAGGAACTGGCCCAACTCGCCGGCCTTGGCCGCCGCGTCCTGTCGATCGAGGAGAGAAAAGAAGAACACCGTTCGAGGCTGAATCTGGCCAACAAGGCTTCGTAGCGCTGATGTTCGAGCCACTGCGAAAAGTCAACCGTTCCTGACAACGTAGTGAGGAAAAGGCGGGTAAGGGAAAGATTTGGTGGAGCTAGTCGGGATCGCAGCACATCCCCGGGTTGATACTACGTAAGTTATTTAATCTTCATGTGGCCACAATGCCTAAAAAGGCCACAATAACGGTTCGGTTGTACAAAAATTGTACAAAAATCTAGCGCGCAATTCACATTCGTTGTTGGCTGATGTTCCCAATTTGAAACCTTCATTGCAAAGTACCATGAATCGTGTTCCGTATCCATTCTGAAAGAGTCTGCTTGCTGGCCTTTGCCGCTGCTGCCATTGCTTTCAGGTCGTCGCTCGTGAAGCGTACCGGCACGATACGCCCCTTGGCTTCACCCTTCGGCAACTTTGGCCGTCCAACTCTCCTTGCCTTATTTTGCTGGCTCAAAGTGTTTCAACTCGCCAACTGGATAGCGATTCACAGGCATGTATAACTGTATTACAATAATTACTGCTCGTCAAGAAGCATCGAGCCAAGACTTGAAGTTTTTTGGCGGTATGCGACAATCCAAGACGGCCCCAAAGATTTCTCCGTTGCTACTCTAAATTGAACGGCACCGATCGGCCTGAGAAATCTATTGGGGCCTTCTCGAAATTCTGTACCGAATCCTCGGTACATATACATTTCT
>DATBEI010000191.1:0-7009 GCA_036269595.1 Candidatus Sulfotelmatobacter sp. | reverse complement strand
ACTCTGCCCTCTGATCACTAGCCCCTAGCCCCTGCTACTTCACTGCTGCTTCCTGGGCCACGGCTGTCTTGAAGTAGTCGAGGGATTGGCGGAGGCCGGCTTCGAGATCGATCTTCGGCTCCCATGCCAGCAACTGGCGCGCCTTGGTGATGTCGGGGCAGCGCTGCTTGGGATCGTCCTGCGGCAGCGGTTCATAGAGAATCTTGCTGTTCGACCCAGTCACCTTCAACACCATCTGCGCGCATTCGAGGATGGTGAACTCGTTGGGATTGCCAATATTCACGGGCAGATGTTCATCGGACTTAGAGAGGCGCACGAAACCATCGATCTCATCGCTGACATAGCAGAAGCTGCGCGTCTGCTGGCCATCGCCGTAAACGGTGAGCGGTTCGCCGCGCAGCGCCTGCTTCATGAAGTTGGGCACGACCCGGCCGTCGTTAAGTTGCATGCGCGGCCCGTAAGTGTTGAAGATGCGGACAATGCGCGTGTCGACCTTGTGATAGCGGCGGTAAGCCATGGTGACCGATTCGGTGAAGCGCTTGGCTTCGTCGTAAACCGAACGCGGGCCGATGGAGTTGACGTTGCCCCAGTATGTTTCTTTCTGCGGATGTTCCAGCGGGTCGCCATAGCATTCCGAAGTCGACGAGACCAAATACTTCGCGCCGTACTTGTGAGCAACATCGAGCGCGTGAAAGGTTCCAAGCGAACCGACTTTGAGCGTGGGAATGCCGTGCACGCTGTAATCGACCGGACTGGCGGGGCTGGCAAAGTGAAAAACGTAATCGACCTTGCCCACGTCGAAGGGCTCGCAAATATCTTTCTCGACAAATTCGAAGCGGGGTTGGTTGCGCAGGTGTTCGAAGTTGACGCGGCGGCCGGTCAAAAGATTGTCGACCACGACCACGCTCCAGCCTTCGGCAAGCAAGGCGTCGCAGAGATGAGATCCCAGGAAACCGGCGCCCCCGGTGACTACCGCGCGTTTTGAGCTCATGCTTTCTTGCGATCCTTGGCAACGGCGGCAGGAATGCCATCGGGATAGGAAGCGGCGCGTCCCACGCTGTAATAGCTGAAGCCTTCGGCTGCCATCATTTCGGGATTATACAAATTGCGGCCGTCGATCACGATTGGATACTTGAGTTCCTCGCGCAAGCGGGCGAGATCGAGGTTGGCGAACTCCTCCCACTCGGTAAGGATGAGCAGCGCGTCGGCGTCGTGCGCAGCTTCGTAGGGGGAGTTAGCGAATTGCAGGCCGGAAGGAACTGCGTCGCGCACGCGGTCCATGGCTGCAGGATCGAAAGCTGTAATCTTGCTGCCTTCCTGAATGAGGGCCTGAACCAGAAAAAGCGCGGGCGATTCGCGAATGTCGTCGGTGCCGCCTTTGAACGCCAAGCCAAGCACGCCAAGACGTTTGCCGCGCAGGGTCCACAGCGCGCTGCGCACTTTTCGCAGAAAACGGTGGCGCTGCTCTTCGTTAATGCGCATCACCTCGTCGAGCAGGCGGAAATCGTAGCCGCACTCGCGAGCCACGGCGCGGAATGCCATCACATCTTTAGGGAAGCATGATCCGCCATAGCCGATGCCGGGATTCAGGAAGCGCGGTCCAATGCGCGAGTCGGTGCCTACGCCGTGGACGACTTGATTCACATTGGCGCCGACCGATTCGCAGACCGAGGCCACCGCATTGATGAAAGAGATCTTCATCGCCAGGAATGCGTTGGAGGCGTGCTTGATCAACTCCGCGCTCTTGGTGCTGGTGACGATGATGGGCGGAGGAGTGGAAGCACGGTCGGGCCGCGGGATGGCGTCGCTGCGTTCGTAGTAAGAACCATCGGTGAGCGGCGCGTACACTTCGCGCAAAACTTCGGCGGCGCGCTCGTTGTCGCAGCCGATGACGATGCGGTCGGGAAACAGGAAGTCGGTGACGGCTGTGCCTTCGCGCAGAAATTCAGGATTAGAAGCCACGTCGAAGCAGTCCGGATCGGTGCCGTTGCGCAGAATGATCTTGCGCACCCACTCGCTGGTATAGACGGGCACGGTGCTTTTTTCGACGACCACTTTGTAGTCGTTGATGCCGCCGGAAATTTCGCGCGCTACCGATTCGACATAAGACAGGTCGGCCTCGCCACTTTCGGTTGGCGGCGTGCCTACGGCGACAAAAACCACCGCACTCACGCGCACCGCTTCTTTCAAGTCATCGGAAAAAGTCAGCCGCTGGCCACGATGGCGGGTAAGCAACTCGGGCAAAAACTTTTCATGAATCGGAACTTGGCCGTCTTTCAGCGCCGCCAGCTTCGATTGGTCGTTGTCCACCACAATCACGTCGTGTCCAAGATCGGCAAAGCATGCGCCTGCGACCAACCCTACGTATCCAGAACCGACCACTGCGATCTGCATTGTTAAGACTCCCGAAATGGAATGTTCTGCAGCAAGTTTCGTTTGGGGGTGCTTCGGCGAGGAAGCTCAGGGGAATTCAGGTGGCGGCGGGGAGAAAGGCTCCGCGGCGCCTTTGAATTCCAGTGATTCTAACAGCATTAAGGCTAACATTCACGGGCAAAATAGCGACTGAGTTTTTGGGCTTGGAGTGCAATTTCTTGCCAAATTGGGAAAGCCTGTTTTTGCGTTCTGCATAGCGGCGTGGGCCGGCCATACCGCCAGGAATATCGGCCTTTCCCCGCGATTCAGCGGCAAAAAACTCAAGTTTAGGGGGTGAAAGATTCATACTCATATTGACAACCCGTGGTTTTCGGGCGAAACTCCGCTACGGACGGTGATTGTAGCTGCAACTGACCTTCAGTATGGCGCAACCTCCGACATCGGAACCGAGCCCGTCGCAAGCGGATGTGAGTGCGACGAGAGTGCTGCGCGAACCAGCGCCAGAAGCCAGCTTTGAGACGGACCTGGCTCACTTGGCAGCGGTATTCTCCGCGCATGGCGGCGGCGTGTCACCAGAACTTTCCACGGACCTGGCGTTGGAAATCGTCCTCAACGAAATCGCGGTGCAAGCTTGCTTGAGTACCGGTGCGACCGGGGCGGCGATTGCCCTGTTGCGCGATGGAGAAATGATTTGCCGAGCCAGCGACGGCGCCACGGCCCCAGGTTTGGGTTCGCGGCTGGACTCAGCTTCAGGACTTTCCGGAGAATGCATTCGAACTCGTCACCTCCAGAGCAGCGACGATTTGTTGTCTGATCCCCGAGTCGACCCTGAAGCTTCGGAACGGCTGGGGGTGCGCTCAGTGATGGTGATGCCGCTGCTGCGCGGCGATCGATTGCTCGGGCTTTTCGAATTATTTTCGGCGCAGCCGCAGGCTTTTGGCGAGCGCGATGAACGCACGTTGGAGGCGTTGTCAGCGCGGATTTTCACAAGCCTGGAGCGGGCGGCAGTGCCGCCGCCGAGAGCAGCGACCGCGTCCATTCCTGCGCAGAGCGAGGCGGTCGAGACAAACGTCGAGACGCCGGTTCCCGATCCGGTGAGGGTTTCTGAGGACAAGGAACGCGCGCCGCAGATCGCAGCTCAAGTTAAGGCCGCAAACCCTGTGCCCGCTGACTCGACGGCTGCCGCGCCAATCGCCGAGGATGCGGAGACGACTGGCTTACTGGCCGACGACTGGGTTTCCGCAGAACCGGCTCGCGATTCTTCTGAACGCGGACTTGATGTGGTCACCTGGTCGCTGCGCGCGGCGGTGCTGGTGTGCGCGATTTTCCTGGGACTGCTGCTGGGACGACACCTGCCGGAGAAGAAGACGGTGGTTCATTCGATTGCGTCGCCAGCGGTGAAAGTGCCTGAGAGTGCTAATCCGCCCGCCAGCACGGTCGCGCCTCCCGAAAAGCAGGAAGTTGCCCAGGCCGCGCCTCCAGCGCCCGCGCCTGCCAGGAGCGTTGCGAGAGAGGTTCCAGCGGGAAGCCTGCGCATTTTCGAAAACGGCAAAGAGATTTTTAATATGCCGCCCGCGCAAAGCGGCGCCGCTCAAAATGCGGCCGCAAGCGTGGAGCGCGCTTCTTCGGCGGAGCCAGACAATTCAATCGCACCGTTGCGCCCCGTGGCCGCAGGAACGTTGCTGTACCGCGTCGAGCCGGAGTATCCGGAGGAAGCGCGGCGGCAGGGAATTGAGGGGGCGGTCGTACTCGACGTGCACATTGGCGGAGATGGCGCGGTGCAGAATGTGCAACTGGTTAGCGGACCTGCGCAGCTAGCGCAGACGTCGATTGCTGCAGTGAAACAGTGGCGATTCCAGCCGCGCCGCGTGAACGGAGGCGCCACGCCCATGCAGACCAGAGTCACGTTGAACTTCAAATTGCCGCAAGAGCAGAATCCGCGTTAGAGATTTTTTCCGACCTCGACTTCAAACGCAATGATGTGAGGTTCGCTTCCGTTGGTTGGGCTGCGGGGGACTACCCGGTCTTGTAGAACTGGGCCATGTTGCGAAACTTGCCGTAGCGGGATATGAGCAATTCCCCCAGGGGAATCTTTTTGAGCGCGTTGAAATGTTTTTGCAGGCTGGCGTCGAGCAGGGCGGCGGCGGCTTCGTGGTCGCGATGAGCTCCGCCCTCGGGCTCGGGAACAATGTCGTCAATGCAGCCGAGTTCGGTGAGATCGTCGGCGGTGATGCGCATAGCCTCGGCGGCAAGTTCTTTTTTGGAGGCATCGCGCCACATGATGGCGGCGCAGCCTTCGGGCGAGATGACGGAATAGATCGAGTTTTCCATCATGAGCACGCGGTCGGCGACGGCGATGGCCAGGGCGCCGCCGCTGCCGCCCACGCCGATGATGGTCGCAATGATGGGAACTTCAAGCCGCGCCATTTCGCGCAGGTTGTGAGCGATGGCCTCGGCCTGCCCGCGCTCTTCGGCGTGAATGCCGGGATAAGCGCCGTCGGTGTCGACCAGGCTAAAGATCGGGCGGCGAAATTTTTGCGCGAACTGCATCACGCGAATGGCTTTGCGATAACCCTCGGGATGCGGCGTGCCAAAGTTGCGGTGCACACGCTGCTTCATGTCGCGGCCCTTCTGCGTGGCGACGATGAGAACTTCATCGCCATGAAAGCGAGCCATGCCGCAGATGATGGCGGCGTCGTCGCCAAAGCTGCGGTCGCCGTGGATTTCGCTGAAGTCGGTGAAGATGCGCTCAATGTAGTCGAGCGACTGCGGACGCTGCGGATGCCGCGCCAGCTCCGTCCTCTGCCAGGCCGTGGGAGGGGCGCTCAAGTCCTGGCGCAGGGTCTCGATGCGATCCTGCAATAATTCGATCTGGCGGCGAGTTGCTTCGTCGGCGTCGGGCGAGCGCAGTTCGGCGACCTGGCGCTCGATCTGCTCCAACTCCTGCTGCGCTTTTTCCATGGATGTCATGCGCTGGTTTCAGGCAATAATGCGGACGCTGCCCCGTCCGCACAACTGTTCCACGCGGGCGATGAAGTTGCGGTCCGGCAGGACATTATAGCCTTCCGCCTCCATCACCACCATGAAATCGCCCTGGCGTTCCACGTCAAAGAGCACGCGGGCCTCGCCTTTGCGCTCTAGAAATAAGGTATGGAGATCGTCGACCGTGGTTTCGCCCGAAGATTCGAGCGGCACGCGGATGCGAATGGCGCGCGGCAGCGGAACTTTGGCTTCTTCGAGCGGCTGAATTTCGGCGGCTGTGATTTTGGGATTCGCGCCCTCTTCAATGCGCACGCCGGCTTTCACCAGCACCGGAACTTCGAGTTTAACCTTCTCGCCAATGCGCTTGAAAGCCTCGGGGAAGACGATCATGTCGATCGAGCCCGACATGTCTTCGAGCGTGGCCTGCGCGTAGAAATCTCCACGCTTGGATTTAAGGACGCGCACATTGCTGATGATGCCGGCCGTCGTGATGGTTTCGTCTTTGCCGGTGGAGCGGGTCATGGCCGCGATTTCTTCGATGCCGAGCGCCTGCAGGTCGGTCAGCTTGTCTTTGTACTTCTGCAAGGGATGTCCGCTGATGAAGAAGCCGAGAATTTCTTTTTCGGCGGCGAGGCGGGTATGCTCGTCCCAGTCAGGGATGTTGGGCAACTTGTCGTTGTGGGCTTCGGAACCTTCCTGCTGGAAGACGCCAAACAGGCCGTGCTGGCCGGATTCGGCGTCGCGCTGAGTTTTCTGGGCGCGCTCCATTGCCTTATCGAGGGTGGTCATCAACTGCGCGCGGCGGCCGAGCGAATCCATGGCGCCGCTCTTGATTAGCGATTCCACGACGCGTTTGTTGAGCAGGCGCAGGTCGACGTGCTCGCAGAATTCGAAAATCGATTTGAAGGAGCCGAGTTTCTTGCGGGCCGTGACGATCGATTCGATGGCATTGCCGCCAACATTTTTCACCGCTGCCAAGCCGAAGCGGATGGACTCGCCGTGCGGAGTGAAGTTCGCGTCGGAAACATTGATGTCGGGCGCTTCGACGGCGATTCCCATCTCGCGGCATTCGTTAATGTACTTGACCACGTCGTCGGTCGATCCGGTGACCGAGGTCAGCAGGGCCGCCATGAACTCCACCGGGTAGTGCGTTTTCAAGTACGCCGTGTGGTAGGCGAGCAGGGCGTAGGCGGCCGAGTGCGACTTGTTGAAACCGTATCCAGCGAACTGCGCCATGAGATCGAAAATCTTTTCGATCTTCTTCGGCGGGAACTTTTGCCGCGCGGCGCCTTCGACGAAACGTTCGCGTTGCTGCGCCATCTCCTCGGCTTTTTTCTTGCCCATGGCGCGGCGCAGCAGGTCCGCTTCACCCAGGGAATATCCCGCCAGGCGGTTAGCGATCTGCATGACCTGTTCCTGATACACGATCACGCCGAGAGTTTCCTGCAGAATTTCTTTCAACTCGGGCAACTCGTATTCGACTTTTTTGCGGCCATGCTTGCGGTCGACAAAATCGTCGATCATGCCGCCCTGGATGGGACCGGGGCGGTAGAGCGCGTTGAGCGCAGTGAGGTCTTCGATGGAGTTCGGCTGATATTTGCGCAGCACGTCGCGCATGCCGTGCGATTCAAACTGGAAGACGCCGGAGGTGAGT
>DATBEI010000184.1:0-9656 GCA_036269595.1 Candidatus Sulfotelmatobacter sp. | reverse complement strand
GCCAGCATTGGCAACGCCCTAGGTCGAATCTTGTGGGCCTGGATCTCTGATGGGATCACCAGACGATGGACCTTTGTGACCATGTTTCTGCTTCAGGTAGGGCTCTTTTGGATTCTGCCGAGCACCGCTTCGGCGGCGGCTCTTACTGTTCTGTCGTTCGTCATCCTGATGTGCTACGGGGGCGGCTTTGGCACCATGCCGGCCTTCACTGCCGACTACTTCGGATCGAAGAATGTCGGGCCTATCTACGGGCTCATGCTCACAGCATGGGGTTCCGCGAGCGCATTTGGACCGTTGCTGATCGCGCAGATGCGCCAGAGCAGCGGATCGTATACAAGCGGCCTTCATGTAGTTGCGTGCATTATGCTCGCATCGATGGCCCTGCCCATCCTGATATCGCCACCCACACCAAGGAGTGGTTGATCCGGCTCGCGGCCGGCACTTTTTGGGGGTGGCCCATAAGGCAACGATGCAAACCGCTCACACCCGATGCATTCATACCGAGGACAACTTGGTGGATTCTCGCGTCTATTCAGATAAGAGTCTCGGCTGCGAAACGCGTCGAGTGCTCCTCCAGAAGATGGCTGTCAGTACAAAACAGAGCTTTCGCGCTCATATGTGGGATAATACTTGTGCTCGGACTAGCAGGCCTCCCCGTAGCTCGGGATTCATTTGGCTCAGTCCCCGCTAAGTCGCCAGATCTGCGACTTGGAAGAGAATCTCAAGATTCAAATCTTCAAGCGAGACCGAACGGGCGCGACCCCGACACCGGGCGGCGAGACGCTGATTCAATATGCACGCGGCGCACTGCAGGTGCGAGAAGATACCGTGAAAGCAGTACGGGCAATCCAACAGGCTGGCATTCGACCATTTCGCTTGGGGTTGACACCTTTCATTGAACATCACGTGATTGCCACTGTAACTGAGGCGTATCGAACGCTGTTTCCGAAGGGGAACATTCATCCGGAGAATGGAGACACGAGCGATGTCCTAGAACGCCTTAAGGGAGGCGAGTTGGATGCAGCTCTTGTGACTTTGCCACTCGTCCCGAGCGGCTATCACATTCAACCGATCATGCACCAGCCACTGGTGGTCTGTATTCGTGAGGACGATCCGTTAGCGCAAAAAGAACGGCTGACTCCTGAACCGCTAAATCACCAACTCGCGATATTCAGCGATCCGCGGCACCACCCGACAGCACACGCACGGCTGCTGGAAATGCTGACTGAGCAAGGAATGACTCCACGGGTTGCCAAGCCCACTTTCAATAGGGAGCACGTGCAGTGGATGGTGAGAGAACGCTTCTGGGTTGCGCTCATCCGAGAAGATGAATGATTACATGACGACCTGACCACAAGACCCATCGAAGGAGTTAACTGGATGGTTGATTCGGCTCGGCACCGCAATGGCCAGGAGTACACGACCGCTGACGGAATTGCCGTGAAGCCAGTAGAGCACCGCGCCGGTTGGGACGCCACATTTTCAGCGACAAAGTCCGTTTCTTTGACCGCGCTGGTAGGCGGCGACGACCGGGTCCGCGAGGCTCACCGGCAGGCGGTGACAACCGCTCTCACGGAACTGGAGCGATACACCCAGGCACGGATCGGCGGCAACCGCGCCGCCGAGACCACCAGGAAATTCATCGCCGCAAAATTCGAGCACGACACCGCGCGCCCCGTCGATGGTTATGCCGCGCCTCAACTCCACACTCACGCCGTCATCTTCAATATGACCGAGCGAGCGGACGGCTCCACTCGCGCTGTCCAGCCGCAGAGCTACTTCGACAGCCAGCAGTTCGCGACAGCCGTGTATCAATCTGAGCTGATGTATCGGCTGTCTCAGTTGGGTTACGAAATCATGCCTGGGAGGAGTAGGGCGCCTGAGATAAAAGGATACACACAGGAATATCTCGGCGCTTCCAGCCCACGCAGCCAACAGATTCGCGAGTACCTCGAAAGAAGCGGATTTGCCGGGCCGGAGGCGGCGCAGATCGCCGCCCACACCACTCGCGATAAGAAAGAGATTCACACACGCTCCGAGGTAATGGCAGCCCACCGGCAGCTTGCGGCCGAATTCGGCAACCAGGCGGATCGAGTCGTCTCTGAAGCGCGGGCGAGGATGGCAGATCACGAGCAAACGCATGTTCCGAAACATCCCGGAGCGGATTCGGGAAGCCGTAACCTTTGCCAAAAGCCGTAACTTCGAGCGCGAGGCCGTCACCGATGAGCGAGACATTATGCGCGACGCCTTGC
This sequence comes from Candidatus Sulfotelmatobacter sp., assembly GCA_036269595.1. Lineage (GTDB taxonomy): Bacteria > Acidobacteriota > Terriglobia > Terriglobales > Acidobacteriaceae > Sulfotelmatobacter. The sequence continues at coordinate 7,404 of DATBEI010000184.1, read as the reverse complement.
CGCCAATAACGATACTCAGGTCCAATCGCTCACCACAAGGGGCGGAAACGAGCAAGGACTGAGTCTCTGAATTTGTTAGATTAGATTGTCGTAGTGCCACACGACAATGATATGGTTAGATACGGGTTGATACGGCTAGCTATGGCAAGAGTTGCGAGGACAGTTGGATTAAAGGAAGCGGCGCGACTGATTGGAGTAGCGCCGATCACCCTTAAGCGCTGGCTTCTCGATCAAAAGGTTCCCGAGGTCGCGCGTAACCGAAATGGATGGAGGGTCTTTACTCCGGCCGATATCGAACGCATCAGCGCTTATGCGCATAAAACTGTGCCCCCGGCCGCAAATCAATGATCCAGAGAAGCGCAATCTCGTCGGTTGACGAACGGATGGCTATCAGCCCCGATTCCGAGGCCCTTTCCCCTTTGGCATTCGAGCCCTATCGGAATGAATTGGCCGCGCTTCTTAGTGACTACAGACAGAATCGATCCGCGAATGCTGACAAGATTATTGCTGCCCTCGATGGACAGCCCGGACGCGAACTCAGGCGACGCTACAATTTAGACCTTCTCCGCGCGACAGGCACATTCTTTACAGGCTCCGATCTTGCGAGCCGGATGACGAAACATCTGCGTTATAGAGAGAGGAAGTGATACCCCTCATCATCGATCCTGCGTGCGGCGCTGGTGACCTATTAGTAGCAACAGCAAAGAGGCTGCCCGTCTTTGAAACAATCGCCAAGACTTTGAAGGTTTGGGGACAGCAACTTGCAGGTTTCGACGTGAATAGCTCATTCATCGAAACCACAAGGGTCCGACTCGCGATGCTAGCCGTGCAAAGGGTCGGCGACGATTCTCGAATTCGCTCCCTGAACCTTGAAACCCTTTTCCCTAACATCAAGGTGGGCGACGGAGCGGCCCACTGGAAATTAGCCCGCGCCGTGTCTACAGTTGTGGTGAACCCTCCATTCGCACACGTAACGGCGAGTAAAGCGTGCAAATGGTCCCAGGGCCGGACATCACACGCTGCCATCTTCATTGAGCGATGCTTGGAAGAATCCGTGACAGCGGTCACATCGCCGCAATTCTCCCGGATGTTCTCAGAACGGGATCCCGTTATGCTGCGTGGCGTAAGCGTATTGAGCAATCGAGCAAGAAACTTGAAATAGAGGTTGTCGGTCAATTTGATGAATTTACGGATGTTGATGTCTTCATTCTGAAGATAGATGTTGGTGAATCGTCCGGAAAACATAGGTGGGGACTTCCAGAATCAAGTGGCCGACAGCTGCTTCGTGACATGTTCAACATACATGTTGGCCCCGTGGTTCCTTTTCGGTTGACCAACAAGGGCAATTGGCGTCCCTATGTTCATTCCGATGTTTTGCCCCCTTGGAAGACAGTTAACGAGTTTGCTGAAAATATCCGCTTTACGGGCAAGACTTATAAGCCGCCCTTTGTACTCGTACGCAGAACCTCAAAGTCCAACTACAAGCAGCGCTGCATCGGGACGATAGTCACGGGCTCGGAAGAGCTTGCAATCGAGAATCACTTGTTAGTTCTTCAGCCCAAAGACGGGAAACTGCAGACCTGTCGTCGCCTTCTAGATCTGCTGCACCTGCCGGAAACATCAGATTGGATGAATCAGCGTATCCGTTGCCGACACTTGACGGTTGGCTCTATTGGCGACCTTCCGTGGGAAGGAGGCGTCTAGATGGAACATTTACGCTTCGCTCCCGGCATACTACGGCGACTCGGAGAGGAACTTAATCCGAATCCTGACCAAGGCATCGTCGAACTCGTTCGAAACGCCTACGACGCGGACGCTACTACCTGCCGTATAGAGTTGGTCGCCGTCGATAAGCCAGGAGGCACAATCCAGATCGCCGATAACGGTGTCGGGATGGGCCAATCAGACTTGGTTAACGGCTGGCTCATTCTCGGGAAATCCGGCAAGCAAATAGAAAGAACGACGGCAGCGGGAAGGAGGGTTGTCGGTAACAAAGGGCTTGGTCGTCTCGCAGCGCTCCGCCTAGGGCAAATTGCGACAGTTGAAACGAAAACCTCTAAAGCTTCAAAGCGGCTTCGCCTTCGTCTTGATTGGGACATTTTCGACAAAGCGAAGGTCGTTGAGTCTGTACCCCTCACAATCGAGCAGGTTGCCCCTAAAGCTAAAGACACCTCGGGGACCACCGTCAAGATCGACAAGCTCCGCGGGACTTTGGGCCACGCGGAGGTCCGACGCCTCGCACGATCCCTAGTCTTGCTTGCTGACCCGTTCAGAGCGAAAGGTAGCTTCCGGCCTACTCTCATCGCACCCGCATTCAAGGATCTGGAGAAGCTGGTTCATAGTGCTTACTTCGACCAAGCTGAGTTTCACCTGGTGGCAACTCTCTCACGCGGCACTGCGAAAGCCGTCGTTCTCGATTACAAAGGCGATATCTTGTTCGAGGGCTCCCACACTCAGATCAGGAAAAGCAAAGATAAGAGCGCACCACCGTATAAAGCTCCTGATGCCGTCTTTGATCTCTGGGCGTTCCTTCCTCGACGCTGAAACATTCTCGACGAGAACAGTAACTATTACCGAAGTAAGGGAATGGCTCGGAGATTTCGGAGGCGTACATCTCTACGACCGTGGACTAAGAGTGCATCCCTATGGTGACAAGGGCCACGATTGGCTCGATATGAATCTCTCGCGGACTCGCAGTCCTGAGGCGAGACCAAGCACAAACAACTCTTTAGGAAGATTGACAGTACAAGACGACGAAGAGTTGCTGATCCAGAAAACAGATAGAAGCGGCTTTATCGAAAATGAAGCATTCAGCGACCTCAAAGCAATTTGCTATCGACGCTTTGGACTGGATGGCAAAAAGCAGGCTGGATCAGAGAGAAGCGAGACGGGCGAACAGCAAACAGGCAGTGCCTCCGAGTATCAAGGACGCTGCCACCAAGATCGAGAGTGCTCTGAAGAAGATCGCCCCTGCATCTCGTAAGCACATTGAGGAAGCAGTAGGAAGATATCAGAAGGCCCGCGATCGAGAAGCGCGTAGCCTCAGAGTTCGCTCGCGCTTGCCGCAACAGCGGAAAAGATTTAGGGCCGGAAGATTAGATCGAATACGATGAGCGCCGTGGTTCGTATATCGCTCGCAGATAGACATGCCGCGCTGCTAGCGGGTGATATCGATGAAATTGCCTTGGAGCATCTCCTTGAGGAGAATGCGGATGTAACGGCAGAAACTCTCGTATTTCCTCACCATGGAGGGCGACCGGGCGCCGGAGACCCCACCGTATTTGCGTCATCGTTGGCTAACGCGGTCGCTCCTGAACTGATCCTCTTCTCCACTGGAAGAGGCAAAAAGAACGTGAATCCACATCCTGCCATTGTTGCTGCACTCCTACAGGCAGCTCCAAGCGCACACATCGGGTGCACACAGCTGTCGACCGCGTGTTCGGCTAGCACGCCGTTGGCGGGAAACCATCTATCCCCACTCACAGCCGCGGGCACTGAAAGTGCTAAGTGTTGTATTGGCACCGTCGAGATAAACCTCGCTACTCCGAAAGACTTTTTCCCTGTTCTTAGAGAACATCTAGAATTTGTTCAGAACAACGCACCAACCGCCCTCTGCTTGAACAGGGGTGGGAGCCTTCCTGAGTACGCAACGACATGTAAGATGCCGACCAATCAAGCAAATGAGCTGCGCCTCAATCGGACGGGAGCACAATTCTGCGTGGCATGCCAGTGGTATCGCACTGTCGTTCGCTGTTCTGCTAGGCGGTGGATAATGGACAACGGATTCTCGTAAACCCGACTGATGAGCGTATGCGGCTCACCTCCAGCGCTGCGCATCACGTTGATCTGCAGCGTATTCGCAAAGCGCAAGAACTGCTGGGAAGAGCGTGGCCGACTGCGTAAGCTGCTTGTTTAAGCGTTCGATCTCCTGCAAAGCAGTTCCAGGCGTAAGCTTCTTTCTAAGTCTTTTCTCTAAATGGTTAAATTCATACCGAAATAGCGGTTCTCCATTAGGTTCCTCATCCACGTCACCGCCTCTCTCGCTCATGGGACGCAGATAAATGCTATGGACACTGAGGTTTCGTCTGCGAAGTAACCACTGAAGCCCATCCTCTTTGTCCGATGTCTGGAATGTGCGCAAAGCTTTCCATTCAGTACGCTGGCGCAGCTCTTGATTCATGGGGACGAGGTTTGTGTGGATGCGATCGATCACAGCCGTGAAACCGTCTCGCTCAAACTGTAGAATCGAAAAAAATGCAAAATCGAGAATTTGGCCAGCGCGGTCCCAATATGAGGCGAGCCGTATATATGCGATTTCGGCATATTCCCAGAAGGATGAATCAACAGTGTTTAGGAATGCGGTTCTCATCTCCGCTGGCATGTTCTTCCTGAAGACGTTTGGAGACTCATGGAGAAATCCGGAGCCAACAAGTAGCATCTGTGAGCGACAAACTGCACGTCTGGTTCGATGAAACATGTTTACTAGTTCAGCGAAGGCGGCTCCCGGATATTCGTCTACTGCTTCGGATTTATTCTCGCCAGATCCGTCATCTGCCCGAATCGCTATACGCGGAGGGCCCGCCAAACCGCTGAACGATTCTTGATATTCGCTTTTCCAGCTCGGCGCTCTCCTCTGACGACGACGAAAGCGACGCGGGTTTTGGCGAGAGGAAATCGTCGAGGAGTGCCAACGAAATATTCTCGGCAGCAATCCATTCGATCACCTTTGAAATCGCCGCGTTGAATCTGTCCGGCGCTCCATCCTCTTTTTTCTCTTGTGTGCCTTTCTCCTCATCAACAGTTACCCTTCTCTTATTCAGCGCGCTACAAGCAATTCTCAGAGGTTTGCGTATTTGGAACGATCCATCTCGCGCAGAATGGCGACAATGGCAACCGCAACGGTATGACATAGTTCCGCCTCTGCCTGACTCGAATTAACATAACCCCAATGAGCAATCCGGTTACGCCTTTTAAACAACTCGTCCTGGAAGTACTGTGTAGGACTAATGTGAGTGCTGTTCGGGAGATTCGAAAATATGACGGTCGCAACCGCATTTCCAGCAACAAATGTGTCGAACGTCGTCCCTGCAATTCTCTTGGATACAAAACCGATGGGGCCTGAAAAGCCGCCGCTCCTCGGATACTCGTTCTCCCACTCCGCGTCTTGCGCGGGAGTCGGAAAGTTGAATACCGTCGCATAGTTGTCCATTTGTTTGAGCTTTAGAAAGAGACGGGTAAGGAAGGATTCGACCGCGATCGTGCCTATCACGATCGAGAGACTGAAATCCCCATTGTCCAGCTCGGCTTTGCTCCGATATAGAAGTCGCTCCGCAGTGACACTTACACTCAACGGGTTCATTAGGTGAGCAGATTTCCCGCAACCCGAACAATCACCAAATCCAAAATCTGCATCGCCATATGCGGAGAAAACATATCGTCCTCCGCAGTCGCACGGTTTTTCATCTGTAAATTTCATTGTCTCGCTGTCCTCCTAACCACTACGATGAAGATGTCGCTCTATAATGAGGCATCCTGGGTTTCCCGATAGTTGGGGTACATTGCTCGAAACAGTTGATGTTCCAGCCACTCGCAAAATCTCTCCACCTGTGTGACTGCGGTTCCAGGAGTTCCGCGCTCACATGAAGATGGGCGCTCATCAACATGCGTGAATCCTCATCGTCGCCCAACAATCCGCGCTCATCCTCATGAATGAAGAAAGGCGACGGATGGCTACGCAAATCTCTCTCCGAATGGGTCACATTGAGAGTCCAAATATTCTCAGGATGCTGGTCCCGATTTCTTGCTAGAACGACCTGTTCCAGCAAGTTTAGTTCCACAGGACATGTGCTCCAATCGACCCGAGGCAGAGCGCTGAAGCACACCCTGTACGAGACCTTTTTTAAACGCGGCCCCGCAATGCTTCCCACACTCGATTCCAAGGTTTCTCTCCCAAAGTCTTGAAAAAGAGCTGCAACGATCCTGAAAGCAGAGAAAGACAGCAGCGCCCGGTAACCTGCAGCATTTCGTTGGCCTCAAGCCACTCTGTCAGAAAGGGGGGTTCAGAATCTTCACTGTACGGAGGAATATAGGGCTCCTCTCCGGCGTCGATCCTGCGAATGATTTCGAGGAACGGGTCGGACGCCGTTGCGTAGGACTGCCGAATCATCCGTGTGCGTTCTTTCAGAAAGTAAACAACATCCATAGTTGATCTCCGATATCTCTCGTCAACGTACCCTCTCCCACATAGGTATCAGCGTTGATGGGGCGATCACTCGCGGATGTTTCTTTAAGGTACCCGCCACATCAGCGCGGGTACGTTCATGCGGATCTTGGAAATAACGTTCAGTCAAGAAACCTGCTAAGCCCTCCAGATCGGGGAATAGCGATAGGCCGGTTGCCCCGCACGCTCCGAGCCTGTTCGCGTATCGAAGAGAACTTGAATCCGGGAATCACGATTTTTATCAATCGTGTTTTGTACTCCATGTGCTTTGTCAGTTCCACGAAGCCGTCTTCGCCGGACATCTTATGGCAGGTGAAAAGCCCGGATTGAGCCATAATGCGGCGCGATACGAATCGGGGCCGGAAGATGAGTGTTTTCTTTTGCGTGAATGGATCTCCGGGTTTATCCGTTGGTGAAAAGTCAGCGACGCGTGTTTTGAAAATCCATACCACTCCGTTCTTCATGTCGCCAATCTTCGTCCGGGCCGGACCGCGCCCAACGCAAAACCACAACGCCGCAAGAGCACTGAACGACCAGTCTAAAAAGCCGCGTCGGCAACCCGTGGTGTCGGGCGAGGGCCAGCAGATCCCATTTATCGCGTGGCTCTTTTTCTGTAAACAACAGCATTTGACGTTCGAAATCGGCCATCATTAGCTTTTCGAGCTTCGCGAGATCGTGCACTTTGGGATGGAGCCGGCGAATCTTCGGAATAAGCGGGAAGTCGCACTGCTGTCCCCTAAAAATGAAATCTGAGGAGTTTCCTTCCTTGAGTTCGATTTCTTTCTCGCGTTCGATTATGGCGAGAAAGGAACTGACGGAGGTGACCTCACATAGGTATCCGGAGCCGCTCTTCGATGAAGTAGATGAGATTTTCATAGGCTGGATTCCAAGTACGTCATGAGCAGGGTCTTTACTGTGTCATCCATCATATTCGGCATCACTAATTTATTTCTCTCAGTCGCGCGATTGAGCCAATGGGAGGAAGTTTCCTCCCTATCTCCGGACATTCCATGTCCTCCGCCACCCTCCTCTGCGGGCCCGTTCGAGGTCGTTACGAAACTCAGTTCAGGAGATGCCAGGAGGGCGCTAACGCTGCCCCGGACGCTCTCAGGATATCGGATTGCGCGTTCCGTGGTCCGCTCGATCAAGTTCGATGAAGAGCTTCCGTTAGCTTGGTTGCGCCG
>DATBEI010000178.1:0-9314 GCA_036269595.1 Candidatus Sulfotelmatobacter sp. | reverse complement strand
TCCCGTCGCGACCAGCACGCCAGTAAGCGACACAATCAGCCAAAGCTCCCAATCACGCCTTTCCAATTGTGATAGTTGCTGCCCGACGCGTGCCAATACGCTCTCGTTTGCCTTATGCATGTGTATCTATGGACAACAAGTGTATCCTAGGACCGGTCCACTCCCTCCGGTACGAAAGTAATTAGGGAACCTCTGAAGAACTCTCCGATCCACAGGAGAAGCGGGTAAGGTGTAGGTCGAGGTGAAAAGGCGGATGCGACAGCAGACTTTGGCGGTGCAGACGGGGTTCGAGAAGTACGGGCGGAAGACGAAGCGGGAACGATTTCTCGAAGAGATGGAACAGATCGTGCCATGGGCGGAGTTACAGGTGCTGATCGAACCACACTATCCGAAGGGAGAGAACGGGCGGCCTCCGGTAGGACTGAGCCTCATGCTGCGGGTATACTTTCTGCAGCAGTGGTTCAACCTGAGCGATCCGGGGGCGGAGGATGCGCTGTATGAATCGCCGGTGCTGCGGCATTTTGCGGGAATCGATCTGGGACGCGCGCCGGTGCCAGACGAGAGCACCATTCTCGGGTTCCGCCACCTGCTGGAGAAACACGAACTGGGCGGGGCGATGCTGAACGCGGTGAACCAGTATCTGGAGAGCCGGGGCATGCGCATCACCACGGGGACGATTGTGGACGCGACCATTATTCATGCGCCCTCGTCGACCAAGAACCGGAGCGGAGAGCGCGATCCGGAAATGCATCAGACGCGCAAGGGGAAGCAGTGGTACTTCGGGCTGAAGGCACACATCGGAGTGGACTCCAAGCAAGGCCATGTGCATTCGCTGTGCACGTCGGCGGCTTCGGTGGCGGACAAACACATGCTACCGGATCTGCTGCACGGGGAAGAGCGCAAGGTGTGGGGCGACGGTGGATATCAGGGACAGGGAGCAGCGATCCGGCAGGCGGCTCCGCGAGCGCAAGATATGACCAGCCGGAGAGTCCAATACAAGAACTTTGTGGACGAGTTACAAAAGGGCAAGAATCGGGTGAAGGCCAGAGTGAGAGCGAAAGTAGAACATCCGTTTCGGATACTGAAGCGCATCTTCGGTTTCGAGAAGGTGAGATACCGAGGGATTCAGAAGAACCATCATCGGCTGTGCGCCAGCTTTGCGCTGGTGAACCTGTACCTGCACCGCAAGCGACTGGCCGTGGCGAGGGCGTAGTGTCCTTGAAAGCCGCGTGCATGGCGGGTTCCAGCAAGGTTGCAAGCAATCGAGGGGAATCCGTGGCCGGTGCAGGCCTGAAATTCCAGGACGCATCAAAATCGACGGTTGCTCAGAGCTTCCTTAGGACGCAGGTGTTCCTCAACGACAAGAGTCGCAGGCAGGAACTATATCGCGAGTTCGTTGATGAAGCTTCGAAGGGATACATCGACTCGATCACTACCAACACGCCTGATCTAACCAGGCTTGTCGCCCTCTATGCTCTGATTAGGGCCTGTTCACACTACGTCAATAATGTTCGGGTAAGATGCAAGGCATGGAACTTACTGCCGAACAGTATGAGCGGATTCAAGAGTGCTTGCCGGTGCAGCGCGGCAATGTGCGTCATCAGAACTTGGTCTTGCTGAACGCGATCCTTTACGTAGCCGAGTTACGGATGTAAGTGGCGCGGATTGCCCAAGCGGTACGGCAACTGGCACAGCATTTATGTGCGCATGAATCGTTGGGCTAAGAAGGGCGTCCTCGATCAGGTGTTTGCCAAGTTGCAGCAGGAGCAAATTCTGCGCATCAAGATCGAAGCTTTCAGTTTGGACTCGACCTCGGTGAAAGTGCACCCCGACGGGACTGGGGCTTTAAAAAAAACGGACCACAAGCCATCGGTAAATCGCGCGGAGGATGGAACGCCAAAATTCATCTGGTTGCCGCGAATGCTCGAACGGCAATAATTTTCTGCTTGTCGCCCGGAGAGGCGCACGATGCGCCGGTGGGCCGTCAACTACTGCTGGAACTCGGTCCACTGCCGGTAGAAGTTCCGCTGCTGATGGACCGGGCCTACGAAGGCGACGAAACCCGGCAGTTGGTGCTGGAGATGAACATGATTCCGGTGGTTCCACCCAAATCGAATCGGCGCGAACCTTGGGACTACGATCGCGAACTCTACAAGAAACGCAACCAAGTGGAGCGCCTGTTTCGACGACTGAAAGGCTTTCGCCGCATCTTCTCGCGTTTCGAGAAACTCGACGTTGTGTTTCTGGCCTTTATCTACTTCGCCTTCATCATCGAAGCCTTGCGATAGTGTGAACAGGCCCTAGTCGAATGCGCTCACTATCGTCGCGAAATGTAATCGAAGAGGCAGAAAAAGTCGCGCAACTGATCGTACGATCATACCCTGAGCCAAATATGACATTTGCTGACCTCCGTCCAATGATCACCGCGAAAGCAATTGATCCTTTGCGGAATTTCTCAGAATCGTGTCGCGAAGAATTGGAAAAGCTGAAATAGCATACCCGGCTTTCGATCAGAGGCAAGTTCAAATCAGTCACCAGTAATAAGACTACGCCTTCTGGACATCGCCAGCGTGAAGCCTCACTCCCGAAGCGCATACCGATCCGGCACGACACCAAACTCAGCATCGTTGCAGGCTCGCAAGCCTCCTGATTGATGTGTGTCGACTTCAAACCACTGCGAAAGCATTCCTCCATCAGGCCTCAGTGATCACCCAAAAGCGGATCGGCCTCCAGAGTTTGATACCCATTCTTCGATCTGGCAACAAGAGGACTGGCTCCTTCTGCGCGAAAGCGTTGTGGTGGCATTTCTTCCTTCAAGCACCCGAGGTCTCATAATTCTTGTGGGACAAGCACAAACTTAATCTATTCCAATCTTCGCACCTATGCGCGGGTTGGGGCGCTCAGTGAAGGGGATTTAAGTGTAGTTCGGCCGGGAAGTTGGCGAATACGATGATGTCGAGTCGTGGCTCCGTTATTCAGGTACATGTACCCTTCGCATTTAATCGTGACTATCCGATTACCGAATGGCTCCAGCCGCATGCGGAGCACACTGATACAATTCCTTATATACGCCTCATTAAAACCGAGGTATCGGTGGGAATCTCGTCGCGAGGCACGGTGCGCAACTTTGCACAACGTCTCTGCTGAGACAACACTTCCAGCGTTGTGAACGAGTGTCTTAAAGATCGCAGCCTCCACATCTGGCAGCTGGATGCTCTTGCGTTTTACTAGCACCGAGGAGTTTCGTCGATTAAGGATCACGTCGCCAACAACGCTAATCTCGTCCTGAGGCCTCCAATTCGTTATGACCTCTCTGGCCACGTCACAGAATTCTGATAATGATTGCAGGCGCTTTCCTGCTGTCAACAACGGATGCCCCACTCGTAGCACCTTGAACCGCGCGATTAAATTTCCGAACTCTGGCACGACGTAGAATGTCTTGATACAGCTCAACTGCCGATCGGGAATGCAGATTAGTCCTGGCAGATCCCGCTCTTTGGCTTGCCCTCTGAGCGACCATCGCGGTTCGCTGCCAATAGTCGGAGGCGCGCGGCGGCAGATGTGGATCGCGAATTGCAAGTCATTGTCTATCTCCGCTACTTGGCGTTGGTTTTGGCCTCCGAGCCTGACTAACCGCAGCCGGGTCGGGAAGAGTTTCTGCAACTGACTCAACAAGTCCGATCTCAAACTCAATATCTTTCTAGATGATTCCGCCATTGCCATCGCGCGAGGGGAAGCTCGATACCCGATTAACTGGTAGGCCCGTATCATTGATCCGAAGCTTCTTGAGCAGGAACGATAGCCGTCAAATCCGTGCTTTAGCAACAGCCGTGTGGTCAGTTTTCCCTCTTTCGCCAACACTTTTTTCATTTCATTGAGCAGGTATGCGTCAGGCTTTCTTGGATAGGTCCTTCGCTTAAGCATCAATTTCTGCACCCGCGCGAATTGCTCCGTACTTACAATCGGGACGAAGGCACCAGTTTTTCTAATCCAGCTATCCTCGGGAACTCTGCGTCTACTAGTGTTGAAAGGGCAGCAGCTTCTCCCCCAAACGTTGGAGTCCATGTACTTTTCATTCGTTAGAATGTTATAAATGCATGATTCCTTCCACTGCTTGTCGCCGACAAATCTTACGTTTCTGCGATTGAGTTCCTTAGCAATTTGCCGGGGTGACTTACGCTGGTTGGTGGCGAGGTCGAAAATAGTACGAATGCACTCCACCTCCTTCTTAGGCCCCGGAACGAGAATCACTCGATCTGAAGTGAGGTTCTTGCGCTCGTGAGGCCGAAGAATCCGTCTGCGGCGACCGTCCGACGAGATCAACATCCTCCGCAACCCATAACCAGGAATTCCGCCAAGACGAAAACCTTGGGCTGCAATTTGTTTTTGCCCGGCGTAAACCTTAACCGCAAGTTCGCGACTGAATTCAGCGGCCATCGTTCGCTTCAAAGCCTTCATGATGGTATTGGGCATTGTTCCGTCATTGGCGAATTGTTCAGCGCAGTAGTGTATCGGCACACCAGCTTTGCGACACAGAAACTCGTAATATGCTGATTCGTCCGTATCTTGAAACCTACCCCACCGGCTTATGTCATAGACTAAAATGACTTTGAATTGGACATGGCCTCCGACTACGTCTTGAATAAGTTTCCGAAGCCCCGGGCGGTGTTTGATCTCAATTCCGCTCTTTCCAGGGTCCGAGTATGTTGCGATGACTTCAAACCCTTTCTTCTCTGCGTAGATTCGAATCGCGTCCTTTTGGAACGGAATCGAGTTCGGTTGATCGTCCGTGGACATTCGCAGGTATTGGGCAGCGGGAACCGGGGAATTGGCGGCCATGGGATCTTCTTTCCGTGTTCGAATCCTACGCCTTGGCAGGACTTTTTGCTGCTGTAACTGGACGTGGATAATCTTGCTTGAATGCCGAGTGCCGGGTCTGCATGTTGCGGGTCCGGTGTGTTGTCGGCTCCACGTCGATCTCCGGTGTAGCTTCCAAGACCCACATTAACCACCCCGTCCCCGATTGGTTTGCCTATTCACGCCGGAAATGTTTGCCGCGCCAGAAAGAGATGAGCTGTGGAAATCGAATCATCTGTGAATCGCCAGAAGCACGCGTTTCATTCTGGACTCCATAGATTTTGTCAGTTCGTTAAAGTTGTCGGCGTGCTGGAAACTGCTGAGCCATGACTGCTGCGCCGTCGTCAGCCTTTTCATAGTCCTCGCGGCGAAATGGCGTTAGTTGCGGCATGGTGTTTCAGTTGGGATTGCCAACGCAGATGTAACCGAAGGTGTACGTGCCACTAGGCGCGACGGTCACCGTGAAACCCCTTGTTGAGATCGCGCTCAAGTACCAAGAAGTCAGGCCCGGAGTCTGCGGAGTCAGAACACAGACCGGAGCCGATGTGTAATTCGTGGTGAAGCTCAGGCTGGCCTTCGTCGAGGAAGAAGTTGCTACCGTTCCGGCGTGATCGTTGTTTGCGGCTTTAGTGACGAAGTGCTGGCCCTTGCCGCCCGAGAATCCAATGTTGCCGATGTTCTGTAGGAGCCCGCCCGTTTCGCAGTCGGTTGTCGTGGCCGTACCCGGTAAGGCTGTCGTTGAAGCCGTGCCCCCAATCCCGACGCAGTTCGCCCCGCTTGTGTAGATATCCTCGTAGTGCGGTCCGGTCGTGTTCAGCGTCAGTGCCGGCGCCGTTTGGTTCGCTTGATAGAAGCCGCCACCATTAATAATGTGCGGCTGCGTCACTCCAATCGACGTTCCAAAGAAATTGATGTTTCCCGTCGCCTGAATACTCGTGTCTCCGCCACTCACGCTTTTAAAAACTGTCTGCTGAGTTGGGCGATACTGCTGGATCACAAAACTATCTGGGCTCCCGAAATTCGCTCCCATGTACCATTCTTGGGTCCCGTTATAGTTCTGGAACCAGTATTGGCACGCAATATTTAGTGTCGTTCCACACTGAATACCTGCGTTTCCCGCCGACGTATCCAAAGGAGAGATTTGTAAAAAGTTTTGGTCCCGTAACACCGAACCCGCCAACTCCATCGGCGACCCAAACGTGTAATCCAGCGGCAAGTTGCCCCCAAACACGTTATTCCCCGCGCCCATCTTTGCCGATGGCTGGTCGCCCTCCCAGTAAGGAGTAATCCACGCAATCGGATTCCCGCCGTTATTGCTGAAGATTGGACCATGCGAGATCCCCCCCGCGTAACTGATCTGCGCCGATCGCACCGCCTTCAGGCAGTTCGTCGCCAGTTGTACCGTGTACTCGTTCCACACCTTCAAGATCGTCGTCGACAGCAGCGCTCCGCCCGCTCCCGCTCCCGTCACGTTAATCGCCGCCCCCGCCTGCGTGTCCAGCCCGAACTGCGCCGACTGCGAATACAAGTAGGCCTGCCCGACTGCGCACGAAGCATCCGCCGTCGTGCGAATCGCATTCGCCAGCATGTGCGTCGATCCATCCACTCCCACGGTGCCCGAAGTTTCCGTCGGATGTGACGGCGCTGCCAACGTAAACGAAAAATGTTGCGTGTCTGTGTACCCGGTTACGTAATAAACGCCGTTGTAATTCTTCGTCCCCGCAATCGCCATCCAGATATGATTCTGGATTCCCGCCACCGCGCTCGCCGCCACTACGTTGCACGTAGAACCCGAACAACTGATGCTTGAAATATTCGACGTCGCCTTCGCCGCGATCCCCGCATCTCGCCCGTTCGCCATCGTAAACGTCGCTATGTGCGTGTTCCCCAGGTTCGCGTCATCCTCAACCCCCCATCCTCCCGCGTTGTACGCCATGAACCGGCTCTCGATGCCTGCATTCGAATCGCCGCCGTGTATATAAAGATCGTTGTGCAGGTTGCCACTGCCCTCGCCGCCTTTCACCTCCCACACATCCGGCTGCCCGGCAAATCCCCCGACCACAACGTTCGTCCCGTCAATATGAATCCCATCCCGCGGATTGCAATTCGCTTGCACTCGCTCCAGGGTCGGCTCGCCGCCGTATACCAGCACTCCGTCTGCCGCTCCGGTAAATGGATACACCAGCGCATTGCTCGAGCTGTAACAGGCGTTCCCGTTGTACCCCGGTTTTCCTCCTCCCACTTCCTCAATATCGCGAATTGTGCAGCCCATGCACACCGGATCGATCTGAAATCCCGTCACTCCCGCCGCAAACAAAAACACCGGAGCACCTTGCCACATTTCATTCGCATTGCTCTCCAGCACCGTCCCGTTGTATTTCAGATGAAGTGTGCAACTGGAGTAAAAATCAATCGTCGACGCTGCCCCTCCGCCTTGCGTCGCCGTTCCCGCCTTCCTCACGATTAGGCGTTTCCCCGGATTCGCATCAATAAACGCCTGGAAACTGCGGCACACATCCGTCGAACCATCCGCCACCACCAGCGGATAATCCGCAACGTCCGCAATCGCCTTAGCCCGGTAAACAGTAGTATCTTCCACCCCATTCGATACCAGAGGGCCAGTCATCGAGACATACTGCGCCGCGGCGAGTCGGGCCAGCACGAGTATGCACGTCACTACTGCCGCCCGCTCTCTTGTGATGTGTTTCATAGGTTCACCTTTACCTGGAAACTAAGATTTGGCCACAGGCGATTACACTCAAGTGCTCGGGCGCAAGGCCACGATGAGTGTAATAGCGATGTTTCGTCAACAACTCCGGAGAATTAGCTATTGAGGACTACCCTGCTTCTTCTGCTCGAGGCAGCCTTGCTCGATGTCTTTGACATCGGGGGGTTTTGGCGCTCCCTCTAGTATTGGATCTTGGGCCTCCTTCACAAACCCGTCGGCAACCTCCTTCGGTGACTTCGAGGCACCCGGAATCCCTATCAGGGCCTCTCGCCGCCTCACCTCTGTTAGGTAATCTGCATCCACCACAATGTTCGCAGGCATTGGCTCTTTCAATCTAAACTCCTGGGGGCCTAGGTAGAGGAAAGCATCGATATAGTGTTCCAGCGGTTTTTCGGCCTGTTTTTGCAGCCTTGGGGGAAATAAAGCAAGTTGCGCCTTGCAATCGGGGGTGACCATGATTCCCGGCGGGAAAATGTCACTGAGCAACAAGGCACCCAGCCACGTGCCTTTCGTTAGAGCGATTGAGGGATTGGGCCACAATGCGAAAGGGCTGATGGACGCTGCCGGCCGGTTGGTATCGTAGACGCTAAGATCGCTGAGGACAAAGGTGCGGTTCGGATAATTTTTCTCATAGGCCGACACAGCACTGTCATCGATTCCGTGCACCAGGTGAAATGTGCCAAAAAGCATCAGAGCCTTACGATGTTTGGATAAGACCTCTTTTTCCATGACGGAAGCGATGCTGGCTTCGCGATCGACAAATTTGTTTGCTTCTTCGGAGGTCTTGATCTTGTCCCAGTCAATGGGGGGATCGCAGGCCAGCACGCGGAGGCGCTTAGTTGTGGGGAGTTTCTGATTAATGGCGCGAACGAGAGAAAAAAGCTGCTCATAGAAGCCCGAGTAACTGCACATCGACTGCGTGGTATTTCTCCACGCTTTGCGGGCTTCGGTGAAAGGCACATCTTCTCCAGCGATGTAACGGTCGAGAACAGGCTGATAGAGCGAATTGCCACATTCGACTGCGATGTCATTGACCTTTACGGGGAAGGCCGGATCGCGGATGAGGGAGAGAACGAAGTCATCTAGATCTTTCATTCCATGCGCCGCTGGCATGGCCACCACTTCGTATCGATCGAAAGCCGCAAGAATCGCGGGTATGGCAGGCTCGGAAGTTGGTTCTGAGGCGGCTGCCTTCGTATGCTGGGTTTGGCTTGCCGCTTGTAGCGCGGCCATCACGGACAACAGCGTGATCCAGCCGAAACGAACAATCAGAAAGTTGCGGAGTCTGGCCGAGCCGAAGATGGACATGAATATTCGTCCCTCGCACAAAAAATTCTACGCCAAAATGTGTTGACCTTCCCACGGACTGTTGTTAACAGGCGTGGGTGTTGAAAAAGTCACGTCGATTAGAAGGATGAGATTCAGTGGAAGCATGTTAGAACGAAGTGATCCTGCCCATGCTCTGTTTGATTCTCATCGCCGGAGGACTGCTGACTATGATGGGGCAACACGACCGCTCCACCGTCTCCTGACTCATGCGTGCCGCCGTCGCTTGTACACCCACGATCAAGCAACTGTGGTTGTCGATCAGATAGTTGTCGTAGTATCCCAGCCGTGCCGGCGTGCCGCCTTTGGTCGCATAGGTGGAATCGGGATCGGTGGTCGATACCTTGTCCTGTTCGTGCACCGGTTCTTCCACCGGGTTCTGCTCTTCCACTTCCTCCAGATA
>DATBEI010000165.1:0-21689 GCA_036269595.1 Candidatus Sulfotelmatobacter sp. | reverse complement strand
GATGCTCTCTGGAATCATCTGAAGGAGCGGGGATTTGATCCGCAGATTCCACAAGATGCCTCGTGGGGAGAACGCTACTTCCATGTGCCCGATCCGGACGGCCACGAGCTGTCGTTTGCCCGGCCGCTCCGCTGACCTACGAAGAGGTGCACCCGCAAAAAGAGCTCACCTGGCACATTTATGCCAGCGGCGCTCAGGCGGCGTCGCTGAAAGTTGGATCTACGGTGATACTCCACTCCCGGAGTAGCCATTCTGGGACATAGCACCGATTTCTGTTCTGCTCACACCAGCTGCGCAACTCAATCGACGAGATATACATCTCTGGCGTGAGCTGCAGGTGTCTCACCCTCAGTTCGAATTCAGTAGCGAGAGCCGGGGCGGGCGGAAGAGAGCGGCCCCAGTTGGGGTTGCCGCGTTTGCGAGTCGCGCCGGGGGCTCTGACTGGTATCGCCATAGGCCCTGATCATACGCCGCCGGGGGCGACTTTGCGGCAGAATGCTCGGAAGGTAGCATGAGTTTGGCGTTGATGAGGAACACGGTGATATTTTCGGGCGGCATGGCAGTTTCAGTCGAGATGCAGCAGGCGGGGATTCTGGTCTCCAAGCAGATGCTCGAGCCGTCATCGAACATGCCTTGGCCGACAGGACTGGAGACTGGCGGGGTTCGATTCTGGGCTCCCAGGCGAATGATCGATGGGAGACGAAGCTCTCGGATTGACAGCACTGGGGGACTAGCATAGCGTTGCATTCAGTGAGCACATGAGCACACTCTGAAGTTCCTCCTCTTAGCCGCCATGACCCAAATGGAGATTGCCATGTTTGTCCGCAATGTTTCCTTCTATTTGAAGCCAAACACAATCACCGAATTTGTGCAGGCGATGGACAGGCGAAATCATTCCCTTACTGCGAAAGCAAGAGGGTTTCCAGGATGCGATCACCCTGGCTGTTCCCGGTGGAAGGGAAGTCGTAGCCATCAGCTTCTGGGAGCAGAAAGAGAATGCACAGGCGCACAACGACAATGAGATTCCGAGCCATCTGCACTTTGAGGAGACTGAGCAAAGAAGATCACCCCGAAACGAGGGCATTGCGTTGTGCGCTTGCTACGATAAACCTCGGCTCGAAAGCAAAGCAGCCCGATCACCCTACAGCGCCCTCATCCCGGAACCGCCTAGCTTAAGTTTCCGTCAGATCGGTAATCGTCCCGCCTAATGAAGCAGCTTAGCTTGCCGTTTGGTGCCATTCCACCGCTCTCTGTTCCACTCGGCGAGGGATTTCAACTCAACAAGGAGGAAAGCAGTGTGTCAGAAACAGGTACGCTCATTGGCTATAGCGGCCGAACGCTTGGCCGCGAAGAGTAGCTCTGATGCCTACACCACCAGCAACCGAAACTCACCGCCCAGTGCCCCATCACGAGATTGTCCAAGCGCTGATCGAGACCCTCGGCTTTCGCCACATCGGAGTCGTTCACGATGAATACGCGGTATCGCCAGACGGCATGAAGGCCTTCGGCGTTCTCGATCTCGCCACCGAGATGGAGGGTTGCGCTTCTCCATCGGACTTAGGAATTCGCACGACAAGAGCATGCGTTTGGCGATGACCTGTGGCTATCGCGTGTTCGTGTGCTCGAACATGGCGTTCGCGGGAGACTTCACCCCGGTGCTGGCGAAGCACTCGAAGTCGTTCTCATTGATCGACTGCATCTCGGTCGGCGTGGATCGAATGCAGAGGAATTTCGAACCAATGCGCAAGCAAGTGGAAACCTGGCAGAAGAGCGAACTGGCAGATGTCACTGCCTAAGTGGTCATCTACGAGGCCTTCGTCGAGGGCAGACTGGAAGCGCCTAAGCACCTGGCCCGAACCGTGCATGATCTCTACTTTGAGCCGCAGTACGGGGAGTTCCGACCTCGGACGATCTGGAGCCTTTCGAACAGCATTCAAGGAACTCGATCCCATTCCGCAATTTAAGGCGACCGCGAAACTGGGAGAGTTTCTGGAATGTCGATTTTCGCGGTCGTTCTGACCCGTGGAGCGTTGAGCCGGCCTCGCTCTCTATGTTGTGACTTTCGACGAGATTCGAGTCTGGCTAGCTGGCCGCAAAATGAACCAGGCGAGCAATGGTCGTGATGATTTCTCTTTCGCTATGCCCGGCAGTGGCTAAGGCATCGTAGGTTGCGAAGCCCGTAAGGACGGTAATTACATCGGCTGCGGCACTGAGTTGCTCCTCGACGTAGTTCGTCTTTCCTGCTGCTGCCATTCGTTTCAATATCTCTCCGGCGATGTGGCGCCGGCGGGTGTCTCGAGAGTGGATCCCCCGCGCAATTTCTGCATCAAGGGCAGCCATGGCGCGTAACCGTCGAATCACCACGCGATCCGACGACCAGAATCCGACGAATATGCTTACAAGTTTGTCGAGAGCCGCGGACGGGTTAGGTTCGCGGAACACCTCAGGCATCCGCTGCATCCCCCCTCTTGAGGCGAGGTAGTCATACAGGGCTTCTAGCAATCCGGGACGCGACTTGAACTGGTAGTAAATCGTGAGGCGGGAAACGTCGGCACGGCGGGCGATCGCGTCCATGGTGAGTTCGCCTTCCGACTCTTGGGCAAGGACTTGGCGGGCAGCTTCGAGAATGCGAAGCCGCGTCTCGTTAGCAACGGCCTCCCGTTTCTCCATGCTGTAGGGGCGAGGGGACATTTTTTATTGTCTTGACATTTAATCATACACTATGTTTAATTAATAGCAAGTGAGAAATTCAAATGGCTTCCTACCTGCCTCTCATCCTTCGGAATATCTTGCGAAATCGGAGACGCACAGGTTTTACCGTGGCCAGCGTGGCGGTGTCGATATGCCTGGTTGGCGTGCTTTTTGCTCTTACGCGAGCCCTGTTTTTCGGTGGCGAGACCACGCCCGGACAAGCCAAGAGAGTGGTTGTCCACCATAAGATTGCTCTGACCCAAGACCTGCCAGTCGGGTACGAGCAGACCATCCAGAAGATTCCAGGGGTTCGTGCCGTCACCTCGCTTCGGTGGTTTGGAGGGTCGTATAAGGATCCCGGCGATCCGAAGAACCGCTTTGCTCAATTTGCAATCGAGCCTAAGACACTTTTTGAGGTCTATCCGGAATTCCACATTCGGCAAAGCGAGAGGGATACATTCGTATCGCAAAAAGCGGCGTGTGTCGCTTCGCGAGCGCTGGCAGAAAAACTAGGCTGGAAGCCTGGAGAAAGAATCACATTGGTTGGCGGCATGTTGCGAGCCACTCTGGAATTGACGCTGGCCGGCATCTTCGATCCTCCACCCAGCGACACGTCGTCCGTTCTTTATTTCAACCGGGATTATCTCCGCGACAGTTTGCTGCCCGGCGACCCACGGCGAGACATGGTTCAGCAGTTCTACGTCGAGGCTGATAACAAAGACGCTGTTTCCGAGATTAACCACCAGATTGACGACACATTTGCGGAGTCGCCGTATCCGACGAAAAGCGAACCTGAAGAGGCCTTCATGCTGAGCTTCGTTTCTTTTCTCGGAAATTTGAAATTGTTTCTGGCCGCGATCTGTGGGGCGGTGACGTTCACTCTGCTTCTGATTACAACCAACATGCTCTCCATGTCGGTGCGGGAGCGGACGCGAGAGGTTGGAATCCTGAAAACACTCGGGTTCTCCGACGGGGAAATCCTGGGCATGGTCGTCGGCGAGGCAACCCTGATCGCAGTCGCAGGAGGATTGGTCGGCTCCATCCTAGCGGGTGGACTCTGCACCGCAATCGCAAGCGCAATGAGGAGTGCGCCGGGATTTGTGTCTGTGGTACCCGGCTTGAGTCTCTCTCCTCTGGTCGCAGCACTGACCGTGTGCCTTGCACTGCTCATCGGTTTCGTAAGCTCGATTGCGCCAGGCGTCTATGCGGCTCGGACCTCGATTGTGGAGACGTTGCAATACAACGGGTGACGTATGACAGTACCTTTTTCTTACAACATCCGGAACCTGGTGGTACGGAAAACGACCACGGTGATGACGGCCTTTGGGATCGCGCTGAGCGTGGCCATCCTGGTCGCTTCACTCGCGCTGGTTAACGGGTTGAGAACGGTCTTCGCCAACACTTCGAATCCACTGCAACTTCTCGTCCTGCGAAAGGGGGGAAACTCGGAGCTCGGCAGTACAGTTTCTATCGAAGACTTTGCCATTGTGCGATCAAAAGCAGGCATTGCCGTCGATCGCTCAGGCCAACCGTTGACGTCGCAGGAGTTGGTGAACGTTGTAAATCTGCCGAGTTTGGACAACCCAAAAGGCATGAACGTTACCGTACGCGGACTAAGTCCCGTAGGAATTGAAATGCGCAAGGTGCGACTCGTCGCCGGGCGATGGTTCCAACCCGGCCAGAGAGAAGTTGTGGTGGGCAAAGCAATGGCCCATCGCTATCCCTCTGCTCGCATCGCCCATCGCATTCGCTTCGGGAAAGGCGATTGGGAAATTGTGGGTGTCATGGATGGAGGGCAGTCAGCGCTTAACAGCGAGATGTGGGGGGACTTCAATCAGATCAGTGCGGACTACAACCAGCAAGACAGCTCCAGTTCCGTGCTCATCCGGGCCACAGACCCTGTGTCATTGGACGCGCTGAAGCACTCGATCGAGGATGATCCACGCCTGAACGCCTCCACGATGACAGAGAGCGACTATTACCAGAGTCAGACGGCATCGGGCGCACCGCTCGAATTCTTAGGCATCTTTGTCGCGGTGATTATGGCGATCGGCAGCGGATTCGCGACCACAAACATCATGTATGCGGCGGTGGCTCGTCGGGGGAAAGAGATTGGAACTTTGAAGGCTCTCGGTTTCTCCGAAGGAAGCATTCTGCTCAGCTTTCTGAGCGAATCCGTATTGCTGGCAGCCTTGGGGGGCGTACTGGGATGCCTTATCGCTCTCCCGCTCAATTGGGTGACCACCGGGGTGGGGAGCATGGTTTCGTTCAGCGAAATTGCATTTCGTTTCCACGTGGGCATCGCAGCCCTATCCAGCGGATTAATCTTTGCGGTTGTGCTGGGAGCCGCCGGAGGGGCGTTGCCAGCCCGAGCCGCAGCCAAGAAGGAGATCCTTATCGCACTGCGCGAAGCGTAACTGGCAGGAGGAAGTATGGACATCGTTATTGAAACCCGGAAGCTTTCGAAAGACTACATGCGCGATGAGAATCCCGTTGCAGCATTGAAAGATGTGGACCTGCAGGTGGCCTGCGGAGAATTTCTCGCGCTCATGGGGCCATCGGGTTCCGGCAAGTCGACCCTGCTCCACTTGATTGCCGCAATGGATCGCGCCAGCAACGGAGAGGTGCTCGTTCTGGGACAGGATCTGCGCGCACTTAACAATCGCCAACTGGCGCGATGGCGCAATGCTCACATCGGATTCGTCTTTCAGGCCTTCAATCTGATTCCAGTACTGACTGCGCTGGAGAATGTCATGCTGCCGCTGAAGCTGACTGGACTAGACGCCAAGGAGCAGCTTGAACATGCAACAACCGCGCTGGAATTGGTTGGTCTGAGAGACCGACTACATCACTTCCCGCGTCAGCTATCGGGCGGGCAGGAACAACGAGTGGCTATTGCTAGGGCGATCGTTACCGATCCCGACTTTATTCTCGCCGACGAACCCACCGGCAACCTCGACGCAGCTTCAGCCAACGATGTGCTGACACTACTTGCGGCTTTGAACAACGGGTACGGAAAAACCATTCTGATGGTGACGCACGATCCTCACGCTGCGCACTACGCCAAGTCCACCCGTTACCTGGAAAAGGGAGTGCTGTTGCCCGAGGGACAGGCGCCGCAAGACTGGATGGCCAACTCTACCTCAGCGCCGCTTCCATCCAGGTGGGTCGCACTTTCGGAGACGCGGCCAGGCCCGCAGTGAAGCATGGCGACTTGATAATAATAAGGAGGCAGGACCCATGATGCGAACAGCTCTTGGCGTGATTATGATTACAAATACAGCCCTTTTCCTGTTCGGCGCCGTTCAACATGCCGGCATTCCGGTCGGCAGGTTTCATGAGCCTAGAATCATTCCCGCTGCCGTTGTCGAGTCAATATGCGGGTCGTTCCTGCTGTGGGGCAGCATTTCTATTTTCGCCCATCTCTCCAACAACTGGAAGATCGCGCTGATCGGCAACTTGGTTGCCTTGGCTGGAGTCTTCCTTGGTATGGCCGCATTGGCAGCAGGTAGGGGTCCGCGAACAGCGAGCAACGACCTTTATCATCGCATCATGTTGGTATTGATTGGCGCCAGCCTGCTTATCCTGATCTTCGCAAAATCACCACTGCAGAGGAATTGAAGCGCACGGCCGGTAACGTATGAACTGGAAGAATTGGACGGGCAGCGGAACCTTCTGGAAAACGTTGCCGAATAGTTCCTTGCTTATCTTTCTCGCGGGAGTCTTTTGCCTATTTGGATCGTTAGGGTTCACTCTCGACACCCTGAATTTTCAGAAAACCACCATCAGCGAACTGTCTATCAACGTCGTGGTCAGGTCCTGCTTCGGGGTGTGCTGGGCCTTTTTAGGCGTCCGCAGGATGTTCAAGTCCATGATCCCGCTAGCGGTAGTGCAAGTGCTCGCCCTTTGGCTACTTGTTCGCGCGTACAGGGACGGGCCTCAATTACTGATGGATGCTGCAGCACTGAAGGAAAAGCTAAGGGTGGACGCAGCCGGCGTCCTGCTCTCTTTCATTTGTGGATACTTGTTATTCCTTCTGTTTTTTCAGCGCGAAGGCAAGCGCTTCTTCGCCGCGCACGCCGAAATCAGTTTGGCGGGTGAGATTCACCGCTCCCTTGTGCCCGAGCTATCGTTCAAAACCAGTGAATTCGAATTTTTCGGAGCGTCTTTCCCGAGCGGAACGGTTGGTGGAGACCTTGTCGATGTGGTCGCCGGCGATAAGGGATGGTTCGCTTACGTCGCAGATGTTTCTGGGCACGGTGTCCCTGCCGGGGTGCTCATGAGCATGACAAAAAGCGCTGTCCGCATGTGGCTGGCATCGCATGCACACGATTCGGCGCTGCTTTCCGATATGAACAGCGTGCTCAAGCCGTTACTGACACCAAACATGTTTATCACCTTCGCCTACGCAGCGTGGGATGGCGCTTCCGATCTTGCATTCTCATCTGCAGGGCACGTTCCGCTTTTGCACTATCGAGCGTCGATGGGAGGGATTGAACAGCGTGCAGTTTCAAACCTGCCGCTGGGAATTCTGCGAACTCAAGATTTTGCCTCAAGCAGCCTGCGCTTCGAGTGTGGTGATATCCTCGCGATCGTTAGTGATGGCTTCACGGAGACGTTCGACTCTAAAGGTCGTGACTTTGGGATGACAGGTATAGAAAATACCCTTCAGAACGCGCCAGGCAAGGAACTCAGGGAGATCTCAGCGGAACTCAGAGCACGGGTTTGCGAGTATGGAGAGCAAAGAGACGACCAAACAATACTTCTGGTTCGTCGCCTTGCTTGATGCTGTTCCAACATGCAAATCATGCCATTGACGTCCCAAACGACGACTCGCCCTTTCGCCACAAGTCAGGCAATAGGTCATAGCTCGATTTTCCTGCTCCACGAATTGCGTGAACCAACACTAAATACGCCTTTGGGAGACACCCCCAGTATGCAGTTGCGTATTAACCGGGTTCTTTCAGGTCAGAATCAAACTGCATTTTCAGTTTGGCAACATTGTCCCAGGTGTGTTTACGGCAGTGCTGGCCAAGCACTCGAAGTCGTTTTCGCTGATTGATTGCATCTCGGTTGGGGTCGACCGAATGCAGCGGAATTTCGAGCCAATGCGAAGACAGGCAGAAGCGTGGTATCGAAGTGAACTCGCTGATGTTACGGCAAAGGTGGTGATCTACGAGGCTTTTGTCGAAGGAAAACTGGAACCTCCGAAACATCTCGCCCGGACTGTGCACGATCTATACTTCGAGCCGAGATACGAGGATTTTCAGCCACGCACGATCTGGAAGCTCTCGAATGCGTTCACGTCGGCTTTCAAGGAACTGGATCCCATCCCGCAATTTAACGCGACTGCGAAGCTGGGACAGTTTCTGGAAGCGCGGTTCTCGCAGTTGTTCTAGCCTGCAGGGGCGGCCTTCCCAACAAGCAATTCCACTTTGCTATAGACGACCCATGTGGGCGAGGCTCGCCCGCATGGGCTGAAGAGAGGAGTCACCGTCCGTTAGTTCTCCCAGCAATCCGAACGCCACCTAAGTCCTAACGCCAGTTCGGTTACATCTCTTTCTTCAATTTCAGGCCGCTATGCTTTCCCCGCAGGAGTGGAGTCGTGCGGCCCTTGCCGTTCCTCATCCAGAAGTTGGTTCAGCTCTTTGACAAGCGCCGAAAATTTGTCGTGGCCTTGGTTAACAAAATTAGCCCCAGAGCAAGGTAAGAAACTCATGGCCCACCGCAAAAATTGCAGCGAAGAAGAAGCCGCGGATTTCTTGCAGTCGCTCCGAACACAGACGGCCGAACGATGCCGCGGATCAAAAACGGACGCTCTCAGCATTAACGAAGACGATATAATCCTGCAGCCGTGCCGAAAGTCTCATCACGAAGCGAAGGAGAGCCTCTTCGTCAACGCTGGACGAAGTACAGGGAAGCATGAGCAACAAAGCAATCTCGAGGATCTTCCAAGGAAACTTCCGTCGCTTTGTTTCTTCTCCCTATCGCATTAGATGTCCTCACAAAATGCAACCCGCAGCAATCTGAAATGGTTCGACCCATTATCAGGGCTCGAATCCTGACACCGCGGCTGCGATTTTCCTGTGCGCTCGGAGAAAGCGCCTACGGTTTCTTTGACTTGATACAAGGACGCGTGGCCTGAGACTTCCGCTCATCCAACAATTGATTGAATTCCGCCACCAAAGCAGTGAACTTGTCGAGATCGTCTTCCTCTTCGATTAGATCAACAAGCTCCCTCAATCGACCGTCGGAAGCGCTTTCGGGCATCCGCTACTTGCCTCCAGCCGTATGCCGCTCATGACCGGTGGGCACTCAGCGAGCCTTGCGCGAATCCGCTTAATATGTTCGGTTATTGCAGCTTGCAGTTGGGCGGACAACATGCGTAATTCTGCAGGGTCCTCAAAGGCCACGATTCGCGAAGAGAGTTCCTGTATTTGATCTGACAAGCGGCGCTCCACAGCTCCCAATCTCCCATGCCCGGCATGCCGGAGTACTACAGGAAAACCCTGAGGCCACTGTAAGGGTTTTCGGGGAAGGCCGGACCAAGCACTGGGGCTTGCATGGCATGCGGGACGTGTGGAGGCGGAGGCGTCAGCGGGTACTGTTAGCAAACCGGCCGTCCCGACATGGTGACTGGTGTTAGGCGGATAGATCGGCGGGGTTTGCGGAGGCAGCCCGACAGAGTAACCCTTTTTCGGACAATGTGCAACATGTTGCACCAAGGACTAAATCCTAGGACCGGAAATCGATGGAAACAAAAGAGATGATTGCTGTCACGATTATGGTGCAGAACCTGCTCTCACTTCAAGGCGCACATCGAGGGTTTTGTTCCTTTGAGCGGGTAATATGGATTTAGGAGAGAGAGAGTATGAAAAGACTTCCTAGGGGTAGAGCTGTATTGCTCAGCACAATTTGCTTATTGGGATTGCTAGACGTCGCGCTGGTCGCGACGCCCTACGCTGCTGCGGACGAAGTGACGATAAATCCTTTTGCAGCTTGCGGAGGGGCGGTCACCTGCAACGGGGGCGTCGCCTTCAGCTTGACCACGACAAGCCTGAATAGTGCTCACCTTCCGAGCTTTGGCGGTACTCCAATGCAGTTTCTGATCGTTAACAACACTGGATCCACCATTGACACCCTTACCTTCACGTTGAGCGGAACCTTGGGGACCAGTTCCGAACTTTGGAACAGCAACACGAGCGGTTGGAATCCCTCAACAAATCCTTTCACCCTGGCCACCATTGATGGTTTTAACGCCCCGACTGGCACGCCTTGCACCGGAGGAGGAGTAACTTTGGGCGCTCCGTTGGGGGGAGGAGACTGCAACGGTGGCCCGCTGTCTGCAACTTTCGTGTGGAGCGTAGGCTCGGGCCACGGAATAGCGCCCGGTCAGAGTTTCTTATTCGAATACAACTCACCTACCGCGGGTAATGAGTTTTCGTCGATTACTCCAGTGCCAGAACCGACCACCCTGGCCCTATTCGGCTCCGGGCTTGTTGGCATGGTAGGGGTTGTCAAGCGGGCTCGCAAGTCAAGGGCAAGCTAGCGGGAGCCTTTAACTAGAAGTTTTAGAAGAGGACGGCTGGGCTGAGCGAGATTTCTTGTACTTTGACATAGTGCGGGTATTGAGAGACCGGCATCGTCTCCCGGCAGAAACTTAGGGTGCGCTCTCCTGCTGAAAGCACGGATTTCCGGCATTTCCGCAAACCGCGAATCCGTTCGCTAGTTCTTGCTCCAAGTGAAGGCTGTGGGGTTGAAGTTTCCCACCGTAACAAAGTTGTTCTGCAGGGCGGCGTCATAGTGGATGGCTGCGCCACCGCTGTCGAGAACGGAGCTCCCAATTACGGCGCCGTACCAAGCCGAGCTTCCCGACATGGTAATTGGCGCATTGGGGGAGTAGACCACAGCGGAACTGGCAGAGCCGCCCGACAGAATAACTGCATCGGTGCCGCCGTATACGATTTGAAAGTTGGCCGGGGCACCGGTGTTGTTAGTGACGCTACCGCCACTCAAGTTGATGGCGGTAGCGGTGCCAGTGCCCGCGATATTCAAAATGACGGGCCCGGAATTAAGAATCAAGGGGCTGCCGCCGCTCAGAGTCAGGCTGTTGATGTTGTAGGTCCCCGCGCTCAGGGTCACACAGGTGCCGCCCGCAACGTTTACGTTCCCAAATTGTCCCGGCGCAAACGCTACTCCGTGCGGACAGGGAACGGTCGCCGCAAGATCGGTGCAACCAGAGACTCCTCCGCAAATGTTGGAGATGTTCTGGTTCGTGGGAGGCGGAGTAGGAGATGGAGCCGGTGGTGTCGGGTATGAGGGCGGATTAGTTAGAGCAACAAGTCCTCCCGTAACTGCCCCGCCGCTGGTTGTCAGCACGTCCGGGCAAGCCCCCGTATTGGTATTAGGCCCGGATAACATACCGTTGATGGTAGTAGTGCCACTCATATTCATATTCCCGTTCGTGCCCACGTTCCCGTCGGTATTCGAGTGGGTAGCGGCGTAGGTCCCATTGCTGGAGTTGTAGCTGTCGGTTATTGTGCCGCCGGAAAAATTGATTGCCGAGCAGTTGGCGGACGTGGCGAAGGCAGCATAGACAAAGATCGGCGTGCCGGTTTTATCGATGGTTTCAATTACTTGCGTAGTCGCGCTTTTCACTCCCGTCAGGCTGCCTTGGGAGGTGATCTGCCAGGTCTGCAGATACTGAGTCCCGGGACTTGCAAAACTTCCGGTGACCGCGCGCATATAGAGCAACTCGGCTGTCACCGAGTAAGTGGAATTGGGCACCCCAGGCACGGACTGGCTACTGAGAGCCGTGCTGAATGCGCTTCTCACGGTGCTATCAGGGTAATTGGACGTTACGCCGCTCATGGCGGAGAGCACTACGGGGGCGCCGTTGTATAGCACCGGAGTCTTCGTCATGTCATAGCTGCCAATGGCTGCGCTGGTTGGAGGAGTGTAGTTATATTCGATCCAGTTAATGCCTTGCTGGGCGCCCGCCTCCGCCGCGTAGCGGGACTGCACTAGAATCCGGTAGTTGACACTCGCCCACATCTCCGTCTGCGTGGCAAATATCAATGAAGCCGCAATTGTGGAAAGCAACAGCAGCACCACAAGGCTGATAATCAACGCCACGCCTTTCTGGCCTCTAATTGTTTCGCGGTTACTGTTCATTTATGACCTCCAAATGACTCGGGCAATGCTCATTTTGGACGAACTAAGGCCGGTACGTGCCTTGGGGAGGGAGCGGCTGCAAGCGCCCGGTCAATTTTGCCGTTGCAAGGTTATATCCGTATAAAACGTTGCGGGGAGTCACATTCAGAAATGACTTGGTCATGCTCACATACTGCTTCGTTTGCGGGTCTGGTTGCGACGATTGTGTGGTCACTGTGATACCCACGCTGGTGATGAACTGATAGGTAGTGCCGTTTACCGTAACTGAATTCGTTGGGCCGTAGGTGAAGCAGGCCGCCCCGCTGGGATTGGGAATTACGCTCTGAACTAAAGTATCCGCAGCACTGGCCGCTATCGCCGGAAGCTGCGTGATGGACCGGGTCAGGGTGCCATAAGGCGCGGTGGCTGAGGGATTACAGTTATAAACGACATAGTACAAGTTGCCATCGGAGTTGATGTCTCCAATCAGCTGCAATTGGGTGGCAGTGGAAGTAGTCATCACGCCCTGGGGAAACACGCCCACCAGACTCACCAGTGCACCGGAGGAATGAGGGTTTGTGAATACGCCCGTAATTGTGCTTCCCGCGATCGCCGTAATAGCGACACTTTCCTGGTTCGCGTCTAGATCGACCAGGAGTTTTTCGCCCACGAACATGTTCGTGGTAGAGCTTAGAGTGACAATCTGAGGAGCCGCACTCGCGCTCACAGTCGCGGGGGCAGTGATCGTGATAGTCGAAACCCCGGGCAGTCCCGTCAGCAGACCGGCTTGCCCGACCTCCTGTTCCAACAATTCAGTCGCGCTGCGCATACTTGCGTGCAGGTTTTGACGTAGTGAAGTGCTCGAATAGTTCGTCTGGAAGAAGGCCAACCCGTACAAAGCTGCGCCTGACACCGTGAGCAGGATCGCGATGGCGACCATAAGCTCAAGCAGCGAAAACCCTTTGTTGCGCTCTATTGTGTTTTGAAGCATACGAGTGTACTGGAGGGCGTCGCCCCGGGTCCTATTTTGAATCCTACGGTGATGACGGTGATGGTCTTCAAAGTTCCTGTAGCGCTGCTCGAAATTCTCCATAGCCGGGAGTAAGCAGCCCCGGTCGAGGACGTCAGCAGGTTCCCGTTCGTATCCAGATAATCCACATAGCCCGTTGCGGGTGCGGCCGGATTAATACTGCCGACCGTGGCGCTGCCTGCCATCACACCGCCCAGCCCCGTTCCGCCCGCTGCCGCCGATGGATAGACAGTGGTGTCGGTCGCACTATCGGTGAAGCTCAAAGCCATCAATTGATCAATCTTATCTTGCGAGTACTCAGTTGTCCGGCTAAGGTTTTCCCCCCCGTTCTTATTCTGGGCCACCGCAACGACGAATAGACTCATCACACCCACAATGCCAATCAGCAAAACCACCGACGCGATCAGGACCTCAAGGATCGTCACCCCGCTCTCGGATACCGGTTTGGTTCTCTTGCCGTTCATGCTTGTGTCCTTCGCTAAAACTGATGCCAGGTCGAGCCAGTGAGCTGCCACACGTTGATTCTGCTGCTGGGCGATACTGTTATCGCGTAATAGGTTCCACCTTGGTTGTTCAGGTAAATAGCATCACTACCGGTGGCTGTGTTGGTTGCATCCACCGGGATTCCCCTGGAGTTGAAGACAATGAAATTGGTCTGGGTGATGGTCGTCTGAGTGCCAGCCGGGGTTGTGAGGCTGCCAAAACCGAAGGCGGTTTTGGCCGACAACTGGTGTACGCCCCCGTCGATGGTCCATGTCGGTGGGTTTGTCGTCGATTCGCAGGTATAGCCTGTCTGTGGCGTGCAAACCTCCAACTGATACGTCCCGCCCGCCAGGTTGAAGTTCACTCGGGCTTGGGTGAAATTAGCCGCGGCGCGAAGACGCGCCAGGGACAGTTGTCCGGCAATACCCCTGGCATCGCCCCCTGCTTCGAATGATTGCAGGGCAGCCGATAGAGACGGGATCGAGATCGCGAGGATCACCATAGTTATGGCTACGACGATCATCAGTTCGATCAGCGAGAATCCGCCGTCCGATTGGGTTCTTTGGGTTTTTGCCGATTTTGCCACTTGTCCTCGTTTTCGATTCTCTAGTGTCTGACGCCCCCCTCTTCCGCAGCAAGTTACGTTGGAGACTCGGGCGCGGGTTACTTCCTATCCAAATCAGCACCCCGCCCCCCGATAGCAAGTCAGCTAGAGTGTCGATAGAGTGCACAGTACCCGACGGATTCGATTGGACGGCTGGTTTCACAAACTCTGTACGCGAAAGGGCTTCATTCAAAATCCGCCGTCCTACAGTGGCAAGGGTTCCCGTGACCCTGTTGGCTGCGAACCGCTCACTCGATGATTCCATACCGATTCCACGACTGCTGTCCAGGCGCCATCCGGGTGTCAGCGGAACCTGGGATCGTCATCGGCCCTCGAAGGCGAATGAAATACGGCTGAACGAGATCGGCACGAAAAGCTACGTCGTACACTCTTCCCGTTATCGATGCCTCGTTGTCTCTCGCGACCACGGCCGTAACTCGCGGTTCGAACTGGTGTGGAACAGGAACTACATCGACTATGTAGAGATCACTGCGGCTGAAACGGTGGGAGTCGAAAACTGCGCGGCGTTCTAGCAGGCTGCTGAAAAATTGATTCGCAGCGGATTTTTCACTTCCGTTGTTCATCTTTGATGATGTCGAACATTTCGGGTTTCTGTGGTCTCTGGTTCTAACTTGATGCTGCTCAAAACACACGTCGGCCGCGACTTACGGCCAGCGGAACTGCGGCGGCCAAGTTTCGCATGCGCACCAGATTGTAGGCGGCGCAGGCCAGGGTAAATATCCAGTGCACTTTGCTCACCCCGCGATGTCGGACCTTCCGCATGAGCGCTATCGTCTTCAGCCAGCCGAAGCATTCTTCGATCCGTTTCCTCTTCTTCTGGCTCGTGGCGTAACCAGAGTGCCGCGTGGTGCGGCCATCAATCGCGCTGCCTCCGCGGCGTCCCAGGTTCTGCGCCACGTGCGGCGTCACTCGCAGATGGCGGCACTCCTGCACAAACCCGAACGTGTCGAACCCTTTGTCGCCGCCCACTGTCAGTGGTTGCGTGCCAGGAAGTCTCTCCATCATGACCAGTGCCGCATCCCGTTCCGCCGTCCCGTTCGCCTGGAAAACTTCCGCGTCCACGATCAGTCCGTTGCGGTTCTCCACCAACAGATTCCCGCTGTAACTCAACCTGGACTCCTTGCCCGCGCTTTTGCGCGCCAGCAGAGAGTCGGGATCGCTCTTGGACTCGTGGGTTTGGTTCGAGCGCTTCTCCCCGTGAAAGTTCACCGTGGGGTTGCCAGGATCGTCCGGCGGTGGAGTCGGCTTGCCATCCTTGGGTTGAAAGCTCTTGAGACTCGCCCAGGCTTCCAGCAGCGTGCCGTCCACGGTGAAATGTTCGTCGGAGGTCAGCCCCTTTCCCCGCGCTTGCGCGACCACGCGCACCAGAAACTCTTGCGCCACATCCGCCTCCAGCAAGCGGTCGCGGTTCTTGGTGAAGGTGGTCGCGTCCCACACTTCGTCGTCCGCATTCAGACCCACGAACCAGCGGAACAGCAGGTTGTAATCCATCTCTTCCATCAGCAATCGTTCGCTGCGGATCGAGTACAGCATCTGCAACAACTGGGCCCGCAGCAGCTTCTCCGGCGCAATCGACGGACGTCCCACCGTGGCGTACATGCCGTCAAAGCGTCGAGACAACTGGGTGAGCACTTCGTCCACCATGGCCCGGATGGCGCGCAGCGGGTGATCTTTGCGAACGCCCATTTCGGGGGACAAGTAACTGAACATATGATTCTGCTGCTGATCGTCTCCGCGCATGCTTTCTCGTACCATACAAAGCTGTGGATTGGGAGTAGTTTTTCAGCAGCCTGCTAGGAAGAGACGGGCGCCCTGCGCGATATGGTGGCGAACCATCTGCTTCAATTGCTGGCGCTGACTGCGATGGAACCGCCGGTGGCGTTTGATGCGGATTCGGTGCGGGAACAGAAGGTGCAGGTATTTCGATCCATTCGGCCGATGAGTGTCGAGGATGTAGCACGATTCACCGCTCGGGGGCAGTATGGTTCCGGTGTGATTGACGGGAAACCGGTACCGGGCTATCGGCAAGAGCCAGGCATGAATCGCAACTCCAGTGTGGGGCGTTCTGGATCGCGAACAGCGCAAGGTTCGCGCGACGGTGGTTCCGAAGGTGAACCGGGAGAGTTTGCAAGCTGCCGTGCTGGATCAAGTGGCACACGGCTCAAAAATCTAACACCGACGAGGCGCGAGTCTATAAGTCGCTCCCGAAGGAGTACACTCACGAATTTGTGAACCATCTTGAGCGATACGTTGACGGGCAGGTGCACACTAACGGACTGGAAAATTTCTGGAGCCTGACAAAGCGGGCTCTCGGCGGCACATACGTAGCAGTAGAGCCGTTCCACTTGTTCCGCTATTTGGACGAGCAAATGTTCAGTAGGTGCGTCACAAGCAGCGCAGCAGGGACCAGTACTTTTATGGGTAGTATGGGTACCCTCCTCATCGGTGGTAACCGCCCTGGACATGGAGTTTCAGCGGCGGCAGTATCGCTCCAGGTGCAGACTTTGATTTGCAGCTCGGCACTTTCAACACAAGCTCCGAGTCTGTGTCTGTGCCCGAAGGCTCTGGCATCCCTATGCTTGCCGCGTCTGGTCTTGTGTTGCTGGGGGTGACCGTCTTTAAGATGAGATTTGTCGTTTAGGTTATTCGCACAGTATCTCGCGCACCGTGTCGACGAAGTCGCGCGTGTCATAGGCTTTGTCCGCTCCCGCCGTGATCCGACCGCTTCGCTTCCGAGTCAACTCGTACAACATCAATAAAGCCGCATCGCGCTCCGCCCTGCCATCCGCCTGCGTGGTCATCGCTGCCGCGATCAACCCATTCCGGTTCTCCACCAAAGTATGTCCCAGATAGCTCAGCTTGGATTCCTGGCCTGCCGACTTCTTATAGAGCCGCGATTCCGGGTCGGTGCGCGAGGCGTGCGTCTGGTTGCGGCGCGACTCGCCGTGAAAATCTCCTCCGCTCCCCGACCCGCCGTTGTCCTTGCGGCGAAAGCTCTTCTGTCCCGCCCAGGCCTCGATCAGCGTCCCATCCACAGTGAAGTGCTCATCCGACATCAACCCCGCCGCCTGCTCTTTGACATGAGCGAAAAACTTCTGCGCTAGATCCTGGTTCAACAGCCGGTCGCGATTCTTGCTGAACACCGCGTGGTTCCACACCGCGTCGTCGATCTCCAAACCGACAAACTAGCGGAACAACAGGTTGTAGTTGAGCTGCTCCATGAGCAGCCGCTCGCTGCGCACCGAATAAAACACCTGCAACAGCAACGCGCGCAATAACCGTTCCGGCGCAATCGACGGCCGTCCCACCTCGGGATACAGTCCATCGAAGTCCTTGGACATC
The DNA here is from genome assembly GCA_036269595.1 of Candidatus Sulfotelmatobacter sp. Taxonomy (GTDB): domain Bacteria; phylum Acidobacteriota; class Terriglobia; order Terriglobales; family Acidobacteriaceae; genus Sulfotelmatobacter. Next base: position 4,365 of record DATBEI010000165.1, on the reverse strand, counting down.
TCCGCTAAGACCGCGTCCACCAGCTTCCTCACCTCTCGCAGCGGATGATCTGCTGGTATTCGATCTTCCAACGACACATAGCTGAACATCCCCGTTTGCAGTTGCTGATCGTCTCCTCGCATTCCCGTTCTTATCACGCATCCGCTGTGGATTGGCAGTGGTTTTTCAACAACCTCTTAGAGAAAACCCGTCGCAATCGAGGCGGTCAACTAGCATTTGTTCCAATGCTGTAATGACGCTTGAATGATGAATTCCACTTCTTTTTTTGTTGGTAACTCTAAGATCGTTTGCACCCGATCGGAGAACTCTCTATTTTTCTTCATTGCCGCTCTCGCTCATTTCCGCAGTGAGTTGTTGGCGCTTCGAAAAATCATCGACCATCGATACGCCGGGCACGCTGGCGAACTTAGCGACGAATTCTGTGCCGATCTTGGCAGCTTCGCGGTGTACCTGACTTGCAATTTCAGGGTCCAGGCGCCATCGGGCCTGCTTTGAGATGCGGCTCAAGTTGTAGCCGAATCCATCAGCCAGAGCAGGAGTCACGATGAGGTCGATGTCCTCTGGAGTCTGCCCCTCATCTGGCAAGATTCTGATTCGCGCTATGTCTATCGGGCGGAGACACAAATATCGAATTGTCCATTCGACGTGGGTGGCCGAATCGTCATCTTGTTTTGCGTATTTGCCAGAGTTCGGATCGGCGTTCACATAATGCAGCACCGGAAGGATGATCCTTTGCGGGTCATCGCTAATGCTCGCCGCCTTGAGTGACAGTATGGAAATCCGCAGACTCTTGGTGGGTTCAATCGGCAGGGGTTCCAGACCGAATTTTCGTATCAAAGTTTTGTCCGCCTCAATTACCTGAGGAAACTTGTCTATCAGTTCCTGTTTTTCGAGGAACACACCCACAAAGTGAAGTTGTTTCCCATTCTCGACCATAGAGGCGCGCAGAGCACTCAATCCAGCGTGGAGTTCTTTGGTTTTCTGCCCATCACGGTACTCACTGAACGGGGAATTCTTGAATCTGTGGTCATCGAGAACGCGAATCGGATCGTCAATAGAGGACCTCCCCTTCGACCCGCTGCTACAATGCTTCCCCGAGGAGAACCATGCTCAAATTGAGTGGCTTAGTCGCGGAGTTAAGGACAGAACGGGATCGCGCACAAAAAGAAGTGGAGCAGTTGAATGTAGCACTCGCGGCTTTGGGAAGCCTTGGACACGCCGGCGCAGGGTCGCCGCGCGATCGTGCAATCAAGAAGCGGAGACCTATGTCCGCTGCCGCCCGCAAACGAATCGCTGCGGCTCAGCGCGTACGCTGGGCGAAATGGAAGAGCGCTCGCCGTAACAAGTGAACCGAACCAGCTGTTGTTCTCTTTGTGGGCACTCGAGATAGAAATGCGTTACCTAATCTGTGTTCTAACCCTGTTCCTTGCTGTTCCCTTAGCGGCACAGACAGGGGTAAACCCGCGCGGGATTTCCTGGCCGCTGCTGATCTCTTTGACTACGACGCGAAGCAACCGCTGGACATCCATGACAAGATCATCGAAGAGTTCGACGGTGGCACTCTTCATGACATCACCTACACGAGTCCCAAGGGAGGTCCGGTCGCAGCCTATCTCATCGTCCCAACGAGCAAGGGACCGTTCGCGGCCGTGCTTTTCGGGCACTGGGGAAACGGCACCCGGGCGGAATTCATTTCCGAAGCAAAAATTTACGCCAGAGCTGGCGCGGTTTCCCTCATTCCTGATTACCCGTAGGACCGCCCGCAACCGTGGCACAAGAGTCCAGACCATTTCGACAAGCCGGAGATCGACCGCGAAATCGAGATTCAGGCGGTCGTGGATCTGCGCCGCGGAATCGACTTGCTGCTGGCGCGTGCCGATGTCGACCCGAAGCGACTCGCCTACGTCGGGCACAGCTACGGCGCGCGGTGGGGATCAATTCTTTCCGCGGTCGACAAGCGCATGAAGACTTTTATCTTGATGGCCGGAGTGGCTGAAATGGCCGACATCCTGTTGCGTAGCGACGATCCCGGCATGGTTGATTTCCGTAAGACGCAGCCGGCCGGTCAGCTGCAAAAATACTCGCAGGTCACCGGCGACATCGACGCCATCCATTTCGTCGGAAAGGCGGCGCCTATTCCTCTACTGCTCCAATTTGCGAATTACGAACAGTACTTCGACAAGACCTCAATGCAGCACTACGTCGCTGCCGCGAGCGAACCAAAGAAGGTCCTGTACTACGACACGGGACACGATCTGAACGATCCGCAAGCGTTGGAAGATCGTTACGACTGGTTGGTGAAGTTCATTCATCTGCGTCGGGAGCCCGTCCTCACCCATTAACTGGGCCTGCCGGCTCACTCGGCACCGAAACCAAGAACTGGGTTACAGATCTCGCAATTCGATCCCGGCGTGCCGCCGTGTAGGGACGCCTTTCAGAACTCGCGCTAGGGCACGCTCTACCGTTGTCTGAGAATAATAAGGAGAAGGCGGCGCGGCGGTGGTTGCGGCGAGTGCTGCTGCTTCAAATTGGCCTGCAGGCGAGGCAGCCCAAGCCGGGAAGTTCCAAGCGAATGCCCAGCCGGGCCAACGTACCCGCTGACTGTCAGAACCATGTTTAACAGTTCTGACAAATCTGGGGGCGTTGTTTGGCAGATATAGACGGGCCGTTTCCGACTAAGGCTTCCGCGCCCCGATATCGGCCCGGATCATATTCAGATAGCTTGCTGCAGCTTCGAGCGCTTGCTCCGCATCGTGCTGAGAAACAAATCCCATGTCATCGTAAAGAGCCAGATTGCGTTTGCGCCGGAGGCGATCAAAGACAGTCAGCAGAGCGGAGTGTTTCTTGTCGACGCGCGACCGCACAAAATCGATGATCGCGATGTGGTGCCCAGGCTGGCTTCTGGCACGAAATCCATGGCTGAACATAAAGCCCAAGGAAGCTTTCAGCATTGCCTCGTACGCTTGTTGAAGGCAAGCCTCTTCATCAAAAGCGAGAATCTTGTGAGCCGAGGCAAGTTTCTTGTCCGCACTCGCGAGAAAGCGTTCGATCTGCGCCCAGTCAACGGTGTGCGGTTTTAGCTTCTTCATCTGGAGCTACGAGCGGAATACGCTTATTGTGCCAGACGTTCTCCAGAAACGCATCTTTGCGAGCACGGCGCGACTCGAATTCCTTCGGAGTGAAAACCGTGTAGTTGATTTCGCGGCCTAGTTGACGCTCAAGCTTTCGCATCGCTTGCGCCAAGGCTTCGTCGAGCGGGGCGCCAATGACCAGCACGTCAACGTCACTGGCAGTATCTTGTTGGTTCTTTGCAAACGAGCCGTACAAATATGCCTCATCGATTCCCTCAATTTTCTGGAGGGACGCCCGGATCATGGCTGCCGCGCCAATCGTTTTGCCGACGATCCCGCGCACTTCATCAAAAAGCGGATACTCGCGGTTGAGTTGAAAATACTTTTGTCTGCCACTGATTTCCGATCGAAACAATCCCTCCCGTTCGAGTCGGCGCAATTCTTTCGACAAGTTGGAAGGATCGGTGCTCAGCCGCTCAGCTAAATCGCGCAGATGATGACGGGCCGCAGGATTCGTAAAGTAATAGGCGAGCAGTCGTCGGCGGGTGTCAGAACGCAAATCGAGCATGTGGTATAAGTCTACCACAAGTGTGGTAGCTTGAGGCAATCGTGCTCCACCCCATGCCGAATCGCGGCCCTGCGCTAGATCTTCGAAAAACTGCCGAATGGCTACCGGCGAGGACGAGTCCTTGACCAATAGAGTGTGAAAATTGTGTTCTCGGTGTTCCGCAACCAGTCTGCGACTTCTTTTGTCTGGAAGGGCCGGTCTTCGAGTTCGAGGTCACGATTGAGCAACTCGGTAATCTCTTCGGCGGTGCTCGGTTTCCTGATCTTGTTCAACGCTCGCGTAATGGGCTCGTCGAGACGATGCGAATTCGGACTCTTGCGCATTTTCCGCTTCCATCTCTCGAATATGACTCTAGCTTATTCTGACCGGGGCCCGATGTCAGGATGGGTTTGGATAGGATGCAAACCGGAACAGCAAGTCATGGCTTGCTTGCCGGCAGCAACTTACAGTTCGCAGGCGGTCGTCCACCAGTTGGTACGCCAGATCATCGACAACGAGTTGCAAGCGGAGAAAAATGATCACAGTCATTGGATGCTGCGGCTGGAGACGCGAAAATCTGGAAAAACCGAAGTGAGGGAAGTAGTGGAGACCAAGGACGGAGACTTGGATTGGCTGATTTCGGTGAACGGAAAGCCTCTTCCGGAAGACCAGCAACGCGAGCGAGGCCGAGGTCTACAACGCTTGATAAATAATCCCGCAGAGCTGAAAAGATCAAAGCGAGAAACA
>DATBEI010000155.1:0-54177 GCA_036269595.1 Candidatus Sulfotelmatobacter sp. | reverse complement strand
CGAATTGATTCGCAAGGTTCGCACCTTTCTCGTGGCCAAGGGCCTCAAGAAGGGAGACCGTTGCGGTCTGCTCGCTGCTAACAGTATTCGTTGGATGGCGGTTGATCTTGCTGCAACCGCCGAAGGATTGATCGTCGTTCCCCTATATTTTCGCCAAGCCCCAGCAGAGTTGGTGGCGATGATAAAGGACAGCACGCCTTCTCTTGTCTGCTGCGGCGACGCGAGTCTGCGCGACGGAATCCTGCAGAACTGGCCCACCGCCCCTCCGCATTCTCTTTTCGACGAAATCTTCGAAGGCGTGGAAGGAATCGCGCTCGATCGGCCGCAAGTGATCGATGCCGACCCCGTCACCATCATCTACACCTCAGGCACGTCCGGCGAGGCCAAGGGCGTTGTGCTCACCGCTTCGAACGTGGGTTTCATGCTGGGCTGCACTTCGGCGCGGCTCGATCAGTTGATGGGCGGCCGCGCTGGACAGGATCGAATTGTTCATTATCTTCCTTTTAATTTTTGCGCCTCGTGGATCGCCACTTTAACTTTCTTGCTTCGCGGCAGTCTGGTCACTCTGAACACCGACTTGAGCAAGATTCCTAATGACATGCCGGCGGTGGCCCCGCACTATTTCCTAAACGTCCCCCAGTTGCTGGAGCGCATGCGTCGCGGAGTAGACGAACAGCTTGCGCAAAAGGGCGGCGCAGCGCAAGGCATCTATTCGCGTGCCAAAGCAGCATGGCTCCGTCGCAAGGAACAGGGCACCAAAACCGGCGATCCGGTCTGGTTGTGGCTCGGCAATACCGTTGTCTTCCCGGCCATCCGCAAAAAGATGGCTGGAGAGAATTTGAAAGCTCTGATTTGCGGCTCGGCTCCACTCACCCCCGAGACGCAGGATTATTTCAACATGCTCGGCATTCCCGTATTGCAGGTCTACGGGCTCACAGAAACCACCGGGATCTGCACCATGGACGACCCCAACCATGTCGTACCCGGACGCGTCGGACCGGCGATTCCCGGCATCGAGATGAGGCTCGGCGACAGCGACGAAATTGTCGTCCGCGGCCCGAACGTCTTTCCCGGCTATTGGAACCGCCCGCAGCAGACGGCCGACGTCCTGCGCGACGGATGGTTTCACACCGGCGATCAGGGCGAGATGGACGCGTCTGGAAACTGGCGAATCGTTGGGCGCATCAAGAATCTGATTGTTCTCGGCTCCGGCCATAAGATTTCTCCAGAGAAGGTCGAGGAGGAAATCGCCCGCCAGTTGCCGGGCGCGCAGCAAGTTGTTGTCGTTGGCAACGGCCGCGGATATCTTTCGGCGATCGTTACGGGCAGTGTCACTGCGGAACAGGCTCAGGCGGCTCTCGATGCCGTCAATCCGCAGCTCCCGCACTACAAGCAGGTGCGCGCTTTTTGCCTGCGTCCAGAGCCCTTCTCCATTGACAATGGAATGCTTACAGCAAACGGCAAATTGAAACGCGATCTGATCTCCGCGTGCATGAAGAGTCAAATCGAAGAAATGTATCAGGTGAAACAGGCCGTCTAACCTTGATGCAGAGGATCCCATTGAACGCAAAGCAATTTAGAGGGCAGGCGCTTTCGTGGCAGGTTCACAGTGGAGTCATTGAATTGGCCCTCCACCGAGAGCCTTGTAACGAGCTAGGCTCGTTATCTCTGCGTGAATTGGAGAAATTCGCGGCCGCGCTCGATGATCTGGAAAAAGAAGCCCATGCGCTCATTCTCTTCAGCGAATTGAAGTGCGGGTTCTGCGCCGGTGCCGATCTTCGTGAACTCTACGAACAATCTCATGCGATGGAACAATCCCAGGCATCGCAAGGCGTGCGCGATTTCCTGGAGCGCATCCACAGTGTGCTGAACCGGATTGACGCCTCGCCGCTCACCACGATTGCCGCCGTCCACGGCGTAATCTTCGGCGGAGGGTTTGAGCTCGCCTTGGTTTGTGATTTGATCGTTGCCGACAAAATGGCTCGCTTTTGTTTCCCCGAATTAAGGCTGGGACTGATCCCTGGATTCGGCGGAATCCCTCGTCTGAAGCGGGAGTTAGGCAATGCGGTTGTGCGTGATCTGCTTCTGACGGGCCGCAGTTTCAACGCCACCAAAGCCCAGCAGACCGGACTCGTGAGCCAAGTCGTTTCCGAAGGAGAAGCGTTGCGTGCAGCGCGGGCAACCGCAGCGCAGATCGGCAAGTTCGACCGCGAAACTTCGGCGGCAGCCAAGCGCTTCATCAAACCGATCCTTGAAGACGAACTGCGAGAGGAAATTGACATTTTTTGCGAGCTGTTTTCGCGGCCTGCGGTGCAGGCCGGCCTGAAGAAGTTCGTGGAGAGCAAGGATCCGCAGCCCTATTTGCCATAGTCAAAACTGAATTAGAATAACTGCGTATGGAAACAGCGGAAAAGACGCTCGACGAGATCCTTACCCTCGCCTCGGCCCACTTCAAGGTGCCGCGCGAGAAACTCTCTCCCGACGGAGACTTCTTCAAGGCTCTCGGAATCGACAGTCTGCAGACCCTAGACCTGCTCACGAAATTAGAAAATCATTTTCGGGTCGAGTTGCCGGATTATGAACTGCAGGGCGTTACCGATTTTCGTACCTTGGCTGCCAAGATTCAGGCCCGGTTATAGGACCAGACCCCATTGTTGATTGCTGATTTCTGATTGTTGATTGTCGAGGAACGTCGCTGCCGATGGCGCCTCTGAGCTTTCAATCAACCATCTACAATCGACACTCAGCAATTTCTTTATGCTCGATCTTCGCCAATACACCTGTCTCGGCGCTGGGCTGCGCGATGCCCTCGACCGCTTCTCTTCCGAGGTCTGCCTGATCGAAGCGGAGCGCGACCGCGAAAAGGTTCGACTCACTTACTCCGACTTCAAAGAGATCGCCCTCCCGCTGGCCCGCGCTCTGGAGGACGCCGATTACGATGCCGGCGATCGCGCCGCCATCATCATGACGAATCAGTCAAAGTGGCTGATCTCGGCCTATGCGATTTTCTTCTGCGGCGGTGTACTGGTGCCTCTCGATTACAAGTTGACCGCGGCCGAGCACCTGCAACTCCTCGCACACTCCAAGTCCAAGGTGCTGATTGTCGAATATCACCTGTGGCGTGCGATTATGCAGTCCTTCGATTTTCACAGCATCGCAACCAAAATTGTTCTCGTCACAGAGGCCCCGCTGGGTGTGGATCTGACAGGTGCTTTCCGATGGGAAGATTTCAAGCGAAAGGGCACGCCCGACTTCGTTATGCGCCAAAAGGACGACGTCGCCTGCATCGTCTATTCCTCAGGAACGGGCGGCCGGCCTAAAGGCTGCGTCCTCACGCACGAAAACTATCTTGAGCAGTGCCGCGCGCTCACGGCCTGGTATCCCTTCTGGCCGGGCGTGCGCTATTTGAGTATCCTTCCCACGAATCACGCCATTGATTTCATGGTCGGCTTCATCGGCCCGTTCGTTTGCGGCGCATGCGTAGTGCACTTGCGCACGCTGCGCCCCGAGTTTGTGCGCGACGCCTTTGTCCGCTACCGCATCACCTATGTCTCTCTGGTCCCGATGATCGTGAAGAATCTAGAGCGCGGCCTGCGCGCGAAGTTCGACGACCTGCCATCGTGGAAGCGGACGTTTCTCGACAGCTTGATTGCGATCAACCGCGTGCTGACCCGGCGCCGTCCAAACGTGAAGCTCAGCCGAATGCTGCTTCCCGGCGTGCACCGCGGATTTGGACGCGAGTTGTTGGCGTTGATCACTGGCGGGGCATTCCTTGAGCCTTCAACCTTGCAATTCTTTTACGATCTCGGCATTCCGGTCGTGAACGGCTATGGCCTCACCGAGGCTGGAACCGCGCTCACGCTCAACGACCTCAAGCCGTTCCGGGCCGATACCGTGGGCAAGCCGCTGCCCGGTGTCGAACTGCGAATTCTGAATCCGGACGCGGAAGGTGTGGGGGAAGTGGCCGCACGCAGCAAGACTGTGATGTCGCATTACCTCGACGATCCCGAGATGACCTTGGAAACCATCGTTGACGGTTGGCTTCTGACGGGCGATCTGGGCCGCTTCGAGCGCCATGGCCATTTGCAACTCTTCGGCCGTAAGAAGAACATGATCGTCACTGAAGGCGGAAAGAATATATATCCCGAGGACATTGAAACCGTCTTTGACGGCCTGTCGGTGAAAGAGTATTCCGTGTTTGCCGCGAATTACATCTGGCCGAAGAAAGAACTTGGCCGCGAAAGCCTGGTCTTGGTGCTGCGCCTGGAGCAAAATCAGAAAGTTGATGCCAAGTTGCAAGAGGACATCTCAGCTCGAAACCGCCACTTGCCCGAATTCAAGCGTGTCGGCGGATATTTGATTTGGGATAAAGACTTTCCTCGCACCGCTTCCATGAAAATCAAGCGCCAGTCGCTGGCCGAAGAGATCGCAAAAAACACGGAGCGAAAGTCAGTCGTGGGAGTCTGATCGGGCTCGCGTCGCCTGTTGCAAAAGCTTGTCGTCACCTTAGAAACCCGGAACCGCTTCTTTGGGCGAACACTACCTCGCAATCGTGAATCCCGCCGCGGGCGGAGGACGCAGCCGTAAACTCCTCGGCCCAGCGCTCGAGCGCCTGAAAGCGGGTGGCCTCGACGTGCAACTCGCCGAGACTCGTGCCGCAGCAGATGCCACCGAAATTGCGCGCGCGGCCTATGCGCGCGGCGTCCGAAACTTTATCGCGGTCGGCGGTGACGGCACTTCCTACGAGATCGTGAACGGCCTCTTTCCACAGGCCCTCGGGGACCGCCCCACCCTGGGCTTCCTGCCGTTGGGAACGGGCAATTCTTTTCTGCGCGACTTCAGCGACCGTGGCGTGGAATACGCGATCGAATCTCTGCTGGCTCATCGCAGGCGTGCCTCCGACGTTATGCGGTTGCGTCACCGTGCCGGCACGATCCATTACATTAACCTGTTGAGTATGGGCTTCTCTGCAGACGTCGCCACACTGCGGGCCCGGCGGTTCAGCGGTTGGGGCGAACTGGGATATCAGGCTGCGATTTTCCTGACCCTGGCTCGTTTCAATCGCCGCCCTTTTCCGGTTCGCGTCGAAACCGCCGAAAGCTTCGACAACCGGCGCTGTCTCTTTCTGACTTTTAACAACAGTAAGTTCACTGGAGGAACCATGATGATCGCCCCCAAAGCCGAAATCGACGACGGCTTGGTGGAATACGTCCGTTGGGGGCCGATCGGCAGATTGGGACTGATTCGCAATTTGCCGGGACTCTATGATGGTACGCATATCGAGCACCCACTGGCCGAGCGCCATGCCGCGCGGCGCATCGAGTTCAAATTAGACAGTCCTGTCGACGTAATGGTCGACGGAGAAGTGCTCACGCTGCATTGCGAGGAACTGGATGTCCTGCCGGCGGCCCTCAACGTCGTCGCCTGACCTGCGGTCGAAAGCCCGTGATATAAGGATGAGACATGTCTGAAGAACGCCGAAAAAGACAACTAGAGCGCGGGGGCGCCACACCAAGCGACCCCAAGACAAAAAAGAAGTTCACCTACGGCATCGTGCTGGTCTTGCTGGCCGCCGCGTTCATCGCGGGCCGTTATTGGCGCAATCACAAATACGATTCGTTCGCCAAATGCCTGGCCAGCAAACAGGCCAAGATGTACGGACTCTACTGGTGTCCGCATTGCATCGAACAGAAAGAAATGTTCGGCGACGCCTTTCACTACGTTCCCTACACCGAGTGCGCGATCAAAGGTTCAAGCGAACTAGCCACGGCATGCAAGATTGCTGGAGTCAAACTGTTTCCCAGTTGGCAGTTTGGAGTGGAACCGCCGAAAGAAGGGGTCTTGTCTCTCGAGGCTTTGAGCGATAAAACCGGGTGCGCCTTACCGTGACCGACCCAGCGCCAATTTCATCTTCCGTAGTTCCGTCCGTACGCCGAGCCAACCGGGTTTTATTTGCGGTGATCGCGATCTTGTCGCTGGCTGGAATCCTAGTCTCTGCGATTTCTTTGCAGCGCCACTATGCGAAATCGGCCACGGCGTATTGCGATTTCAGCCAGAAGTTCAGCTGCGACATCGTGAACCGCAGCGAGTACTCCACCCTAATGGGATTTCCCGTGGCCGGGATTGGAGTTGCCGGTTACGCATTCCTATTATTTCTGTCAACGTTCAAAAAGTCGGAACCGGAAACGCCAAACCGGCTTCTGGGAGCGGCAATTGCCGGATTGCTCTTCGCGCTCTATCTCACGTATATCGAAGCGTTTGTCCTGACCGCCTGGTGCATTATGTGCTTAATGTCCTTGGTATTGATTGCTTTGATCAGCCTTTTCGCAATCGTAATGCGGCTGAGGACCGCCAGGGTCTGACCTTGAATAACGTCTTCCTTCAACTCCTATCCTGATGAACGAAATCGTCAAAACAAAAAAAGCCACTGGCGGCACGGCCGCCGGTGTAATCCGCGTGCAGGCTGCCGCGGGAGATTTGCGGCTCCACAAGTTTCGCAGTCGTGTCTTTCGAAACTCCCGCTTCCTTCGCGCGTGGTTGCCTCCGGGCTACGACGATCCGGCAAACGCCGCCCGTCACTATCCCGTTCTATATCTGAACGACGGCCAAAACCTGTTCGAAGCTTCTACTTCCTTCACCGGCGTGGAATGGCAGGTGGATGAAACCAGCGAGCGCCTGGTTCGCGAAGGCGCAATTCCTCCACTGATCGTAGTGGGCATCGACAATGCGGGGAAAGATCGCCTGCGTGAGTATATGCCGCATCGTTCGCTGCAACCGATGAGATTGCGCGTGCAGGGCAGCCTTTATCCGAATTTCCTGATGAAGGAAGTCATGCCGTTCATCGCCCAAAACTACCGTGTAGCTTCCGGCCCAGAGAACACGGGGCTGGGAGGCTCCTCGCTAGGCGCGCTGGTTGCGCTCTATACCGTGGCATCGCGTCCGGACGTTTTCGGTCGCCTGTTAATCGAAAGCCCGTCGCTCTGGGCCTCGAACCGGCAGATGATTCGGGATAGCCGCGCCATCACGCGCTGGCCTCAGCGGATTTTCCTGTCGACTGGAACCGCCGAAGCGGGGCGTCCGGATAAGGATCAAAGCATGGTGGACGACGTACGGGAACTGGCCGCGATTCTGCATCGCGCCGGATTGGACAATACTCGCCTGCGTCTGCTCGTGGAAGAAGGCGGCACGCACCACGAATCGGCTTGGGCCAGACGCTTCCCGGAAGCGCTCGCGTTTCTATTCGGAAGCGGTTAATCCTCTACTCCGTGGCAAACTGCTTCAAGTTGTTTGAGCCGCAAATCTGCCAGATCCCGTACAAGGCCGCCACCATGGCCAGAACCGAAAGCTGAACATGCGTCCATCTCGCAAGCGGTCCAATCAGCGGAAGCATGTAAGAGAGATAAAGAAGTGCTCCTAGCCGTCGAGTTCCGGGCGTGAGCGGTTGAGTGATCAGCCAGTCGGCAACCAATAGGAAGGCGGGCGCCAGAATCAACAGATCGTAAACGGTGAGATGCGGCGCCACCAGCACGCTTGCAAAGAGGAGTGTCGCGTACCGCAATGAAAATGACGCGGCTTCGCGTTTCCAACATGCGATCATCAATCCGGCCACAAGGGCCGCGCTGACCAGGTACAGCAGGAAAGAAAGTGCCGGCCACGGTATCAGCATCGACCAGAAGGTTCGCAGCGAATGTGTCTGGTAGACCCTAGGCTCGAGCTCCGGCCACAGCGCGCGCACGTTCCATAACATGTGTACCCACTGCCGTAGCGGTCCAACTCCGTAGTAAATGACTCCTGCCGAGAGTTGGGCCGCCCCAGAAAGCAACGCGCCTAGGACCGTTTTCCAGGCCCCGATTGTCACAAATAGAACCGCTGACGCGAGTCCCAACTGTGGCTTAAAAATCAGGCAGCCCAGCACTATTCCAGCAAGAAACTCCCGCCGTTGGCGCAACAGAAAAAACATCGCTGTAAAGCAAGCCAACGCTAATGCCGAAGTTTGCCCCCAAGCGATCAAATGAAAGAATGCCAGAAATGCCACGGCGAGAATCGCAACAGCGCGCCCCTCTGGTTGCAGGTTCGGGCACGCCCGCCAAATGACATAACAACACATGCCATAAATGCCTGCGCTAAGAATCCACCACAACAAAAGAGCCGACCCGTACGAGAGGCTTGAAAAGGGCATGAACAGGATCGAAACCTGCGGCGGATACAGCGGCAAGTAACGAAGACCCGTAGCGTCTGGCACCCTCTGATCAGCCAGCGCAGCCTGGGCATTCATGTCGTATAAATCCGCGCCGCGATGAGCAGCCGCGAGCGAGCCCAGCGTGTAGAAATGCAGAAAGTCGGTGCCTTTCAAATTTCCATTTTTGTCACGCAACCCAGGAGTCGCTACAGTCCACACATAAAACGACCACAGGCACAGAGCCAGGATCATGCCATGAGCGCGCAACCGCTTAGCCGTCAGCCATGATCCGGATTGGTCGCCCGAGGTGTTCAGGAAGGCCTCAATTTACGGGATACGGCTCAAGCAGTGGTGGGGATTCGTCGCCAGACATGAGCCATGCGCGCCGATCGTGGAAATAGCGCAGCAGCTCGAGGTTCTGATCCTTACTCATGTCGCGTGCCCACACAATGCTGGCTCGGTCGATATCCGGAGCGTTGTAGATCCAATCGCGGTCAACGTTGTGCTCGGGGCCGTACCGCACGATTACCAGATGCGCTCCTGGAATCGCATTCAGCCGTTCGACAATCCTCACGCGGTCCATGTTTCCTAACGGCCAATGGGGCTCGAGCGGAGCGTGCGCTACAATTCCGGCGAGCCGAAGAACAACCATCCCCACGCATACCACTGGTACGCTTCGCACCAGGAATTGCCCCACGGGTGCGCCGTTCCGTCGCCACCGTCGCAGGTGTCGCATACCCTGCACCAGCACCAGGTACACCAACCCGAGGGCGGGCGCGACATAGTGCGGAAAGGTCCAGGTTTCTACGAGCCATCCCAGGCAAAAAATAAAACCTGCCACCAGCGCCAGGCGCATGCGCCGGTCGCGCACGATCCAGGGAAACGCAAGCAAAGGAAGCACAAAAGCAGGTCCGATATAAAAGCGCCAGAGTTGCACAATCTTGTCGAAGGTCCTGCGCAAGAAACCGATAAAGGTGCGACCTTCATCGAACTGGCGGACTTCCCATCCCGCGTAGTAGTCGCGCATCACCGCGTGATGATACTCGGGTACGGCGCGCTTGGAGAAAAACAAAAAATACGGTGCCACTGCATAAGTCTCGCGATCAACGGCATACGTCATCCGAAATGGACTGCCGGTAACTCGCCAGTAGTAGTAGCCGGTTGCTGCCGCAGCTACGATGAGAACGCAAGCAGCCGGTAGAAACATTCTGCAAAACACACGTCGCCACGGCGGCAAGCTGCGCCCCTTCAGCCACAAGAAAAGGCCGGCCGCGACCGCAATGCTGAAAACCAGCCCCTCATACGGACGGCTGTTGGCCATCATCGCCAGCCCCAGAGCCAGCAGAATTCCTTCCGGTACCCGAGGACGCCGGCGAAGCCTCGGAATCGCCCCTAGCACCAGCGCGCCTCCGGTCGCCGCCAGGGCCGGGCACCAGTAACTGTTCATCCAGTAGCTGAAGGTCGCAAAGCGCAACACCGCGAGCATTGCGCCGAACAGAGCCCACGTCGGCGGAAACCAGGCTTGCAGCATCCAGCAGAGGGTTGCGCACATCAGGGCGGTGACCACCCAAATTCCGATCCAAGGATGTCCCCCCAGCACGATGCCCGCGGCCATTATCAGCGCCTGTCCGGGCGCGTACATCGACATATACGTTGGCCGCTGGATGATCTGGAAACTTTCGAAATGAATCCACATTGGATGAGTGGGGTTGGTGAGGCGGCCCGCCGCAAACGTGTTGGCGGCAAGCAAGTGGCTATATTCGTCATTCCAGTCAGGGAGGGGAATTCCAAGCAGTGGAATTAAGATGGCGCGAATGCTGAGTGCTATTACAAAGGTAAATCCCACGGCCAGCGCCGGGCGCCGTGCCAGCTGACCAAAGAGCTTTTCGACGCGGTCAAAGAATAAGGAAGTTTCTCGTCGCCGGCTGCGCAGAGAAACGAAGATTGCAGCCAGCACCATGATTGCTTCTGTAATGGTCAGCAACCATGGCGCCAGATGTCGATAGATTTGGTTCATGCGGATCTAGCCCACGAAACGGGCAGATCACTTCCGATTCCGCCTTAGCGTCGAGCTATTTGCCTGCGGCCTCTCTCACGCCGATCTCTTCAAACAGGCCATCGACAATCTGAATCATCTCATTGTCGACAACGCGGTTCTTCGAGATCGCCTCTTTCAGCGGGATGGAAACAATCTTGTTCGACCGCAACGCCGCCATGCAGCCAAATTCGCCGCGATGCACCATGTCGATCGCGCCCAGCCCATAGCGTGTTGCCAGAACGCGGTCGAAGGCGCTCGGCGAACCTCCGCGCTGGATGTGTCCCAGCACGACGGCGCGGGTTTCAAAGCCAGTGCGCTTTTCAATCTCACGCGCCAGAATATTCGCAATGCCTCCCAACTTCGCGTGACCGAATTCATCCTTTCCCATGTCTTGCAGAATCGGCGCTCCCGAGCCGGTGTCTGAAGAAAACTTTGCGCCCTCCGCTACCACGATAATCGAGAAATAACGGCCGCGTTCGTGGCGCTGGCGAATCGATTCCGCCACTTTGTCCACGTCAAACGGGCGCTCGGGAATCAGAATTACGTCCGCGCCTCCAGCGATGCCGCTGTATAAGGCAATCCATCCCGCATCGCGTCCCATTACTTCAACGACCATCACTCGGTTGTGGGCTTCGGCTGTGGTGTGCACTCGGTCAATGGCTTCGCACACTACATTGCACGCCGTATCAAACCCGAATGTGTAATCGGTTCCGCCCAGATCGTTGTCGATCGTCTTCGGGACGCCGACAACCTTGACTCCTTTTTCGTGCAGTCTGTTCGCGACCGATAAGGTGTCATCGCCCCCAATCGCGATCAGGGCATCAATCTTGTGCTTGTCAACGGCGGCGACGCAGCGGTCAAGTCCGTCCGCACGCTTGGAAGGATTTGTCCGGGACGTCCGCAGAATAGTTCCACCGCGAGGCAGAATTCCGCTCACCGCGTCCAGGTCAAGGGGCATGCTCAGATCTTCGATCAGGCCGCGCCAGCCCTCCATGAATCCGATAAACTCGTCGTGATAATGAAATACGCCTTTGCGTACCACGGCCCGGATGACCGCATTCAGCCCAGGGCAATCGCCCCCTCCGGTTAGCATGCCAATTCTCATCGTCGTATCGTCCCCTTCCAATATAAGTTCGAAATGAAGCCGTCCGCACACGCCCCGGCTGTAGCTCAAGCAAGAAACTAAAAACGGCGTGAATATCGGTTGGAAATCATAGAGTAACACTAAATCGACGGACTCCAAAGTCGAACGCTTCCGAAAGAATTCCCGGAGAAAATCGTTCATGCGCGAGCCTCCAGCGGAGGGGTACTTTAGCGTTGCGCTGTGCCGACAGATTCGACACAATGCTCAGCGGACATGAATAAAACTTTGTCGCTTCTCGCCTGGGGGACTGTTGGCATCCTGGGTACGGTGGCCGTCACCGCAATAGCCATTCATCGCGAAGAGCCGATTAACGCCCTCTGGCTGGTTGTCGCGGCGACTTGCTGCTACGCCCTCGGTTATCGCTTTTACAGCAAGTTCATTGCGGCGAAGATTCTCGCGCTTGATGCTCTTCGCGCGACGCCTGCCGAGCGCCTGGAAAACGGCCGCGATTTTCTGGTGACCAATAAGTGGGTGGTCTTCGGCCATCACTTCGCCGCCATCGCTGGACCGGGACCGCTCGTCGGCCCGGTGCTGGCTGCTCAATTTGGCTATCTTCCCGGTACGCTCTGGGTGCTGGCCGGCGCGGTCTTCGCCGGCTGCGTGCAGGATTTCGTGATCCTGCTTTTTTCGGTGCGTCGCGATGGCAAATCCCTCACCGAGATGGCCAAGGAAGAAATCGGCCGCGTCGGCGGCTTCGTTGCCTACACGGCGGTGATTGCGATTCTTGTGATTTTGCTCGGTGTCGCCGCGCTGATTGTCGTCAACGCTCTCAAAGACAGCCCGTGGGGCACCTTCACCATCGCGATGACAATTCCCATCGCGCTGCTCATGGGCGTTTATCTCCGTCGGATTCGTCCCGGGAAAGTGCTGGAGGTCTCCGCCCTAGGCTTCGTGCTAGTGCTGCTCGCGATTTGGGGTGGGCAATGGGCTTCGCAAAATCCTACGATGGCGAGCGTCTTTACCCTGCGCGCGCCCACTCTGGCTATTCTCATCATCGTCTACGGATTTGCGGCGTCGGCTGTGCCGGTATGGCTCCTCCTTGCCCCGCGCGACTATCTCAGCACTTTCGTGAAGTTGGGGACTATTTCTCTTCTCGGCATCGGCATCGTCGCCTTGCATCCCACTCTGCACATGCCCGCGCTCACCCGTTTCATAGACGGTACCGGGCCGGTGTTCGCTGGAAAGATTTTTCCCTTCGCCTTCATCACCATCGCCTGCGGCGCGATCAGCGGCTTCCACGCTTTAATCTCCAGCGGCACCACGCCCAAACTCATCGCACGCGAAACCCAGACGCGCATGGTCGGCTATGGCGCCATGATGGCCGAATCTGCCGTAGCAGTAATGGCGATCGTTGCTGCCTGTGTGCTGCAACCAGGGGTTTACTTTGCGATTAGCAGTCCCGCTGGCGTCGTCGGACAGACCGCAGCCGCTGCTACCGCAACGATCTCATCCTGGGGATTCCCCGTTACCGCCTCCGACATGCAAACCCTGGCTCAGGCGGTTGGCGAGCAGACTCTCTTGAACCGCACCGGCGGCGCGCCCGCCTTCGCCGTCGGCATGGCACACATTTTTTCCCAGAGCCTGGGTGGCTCAGCCGTGATGGCCCTGTGGTATCACTTCGCCGTAATGTTTGAGGCCTTATTCATCCTAACCATCCTGGATGCGGGAACCCGCGTAGCCCGTTTCATGATTCAGGACGCGCTAGGGCACATCTACAAACCCCTTGGGCGCACGAGTTGGTACCCCTCAATTCTCGCCACCAGCGCCTTGGTCGTCTGTGCCTGGGGATTCTTCCTGTGGCAAGGCGTCAAAGATCCCTTAGGCGGCATCAACTCGCTCTGGCCCCTGTTCGGCATCGCCAACCAGTTGCTGGCTACCGTGGCTTTGTGCGTGGCCACCACAATCATCGTCAAAATGCATAGAATGCGCTACGCCGCGGTTACGCTACTGCCTCTGTCCTGGCTG
The DNA here is from genome assembly GCA_036269595.1 of Candidatus Sulfotelmatobacter sp. Lineage (GTDB taxonomy): Bacteria > Acidobacteriota > Terriglobia > Terriglobales > Acidobacteriaceae > Sulfotelmatobacter. Next base: position 40,851 of record DATBEI010000155.1, on the reverse strand, counting down.
GTCGCGGTTACATTCACGGCCTCCTGGCACAAGATCCTCGATTCCGATCCTCGAATCGGTTTCCTGGCGCAGGCGCACTTGCTGGCGGCCGGTCCTGCGACGCCGGCCACGGCGCGGTTGATCTTCAACAATCGCCTCGATGCCGCATTGACCATGGTTCTAGTGTTTATGGTTACGCTGATTCTTATCGAGTCCATGCGCCAATGGATCGCCGTATTAACTGGCAGGGAAGAGGCGCGAGTAAAAGAATCGCCATTCGTGATGACGCGCCTGGCGGGTGAAAGAGGATGAAAGTCGTATCGAAAGCAGCTCGAATTCTAATCGCGACTCTTCGTGAAATCTTCGACGAGTCTGCCTACGACCGGTTTTTACGCCGTACTGGGATGAAGTCGTCGGCAAGCGCCTATGCCGCGTTCCGTCAGGATTTTGAAGAGTCTAAGATAAAGCAGCCAAGGTGCTGTTGAGATTCCGCTCGTATTTGATCAAAAGTTCGTTCGCATCGCTCCATGACACCTCAAGAATCACCTCGATAGAATGTGTAGGGACGGACAGCATTTTTAGGACGGTCGCACCGGACGAAGAGGGTTGAAAAACAATATGGCTGACAAACCTCAAACTCCCGACGAAAAGCTGCAACACGAATTCAACCGTTGGGCCGAAGCCGGAGAAGGCCCGAAGATGGAGCGCCATCATCTGGACATCACCGAAAAAACAATTCGGTTGATGAATCTGCGCCCCGGCGAGCGCGTCCTCGATCTCGGTTGCGGTTCAGGCTGGGCCAGTCGCCTGCTGGCGAGGCTTGTCGGTGAGGGTCCAGAGGGCTTCGGCCAGGTCGTCGGCGTCGATGTCTCCGACGAAATGGTGCGACAAGCGCGCGAAGCGTCGAGAGATTTCGAAAATATTCTGTACGTCTGGGGATCGGCCCAGCAGATTCCCTGGGAGGAGAATTTCTTCGACAAAGTCCTATCGGTGGAATCTTTCTATTACTATCCCGACCAGAACCGTGCGCTGATGGAGCTATTTCGCGTGATGGCGCCCCGTGGGCGGCTTTTTATTCTGATCAATCTCTACAAGGATAATCCTTACTCGCTGCAATGGGTCGACAAGCTGAAAGTGCCGGTCCATGTGCGGTCCGCAGACGAATACATCGAGCTCTTCAAAAAACATGCTTTCGAAGACGTCCAAGCTAGGCGTGTTCCCGATGACACGCCTACTCCGGACGATTACAAAACCAAGTCCTTCAACAGTCTGGAAGATCTTCGGGCGTTCAAACGCGAGGGGGCCCTGTTGCTAATGGCGTCGAAGCCCGACCTGCGCACGCCTCTTCCGGGGTACACGATCTATTGATCGCCCGAGCGTTGGCTAGATCGTGTCATCATCGCGGTTGGGATGAATCAGGTCTTTCACCGGACTTAGTGCGCGGCCGTCCTGCGCGTGACGAATCTCAATTCTGCCGTTTACATTTTCCAGCTTGATGTGGGTACCGCCGGACCCAAGCTCTCCCTGCAACTCGTGACCCACGAAGTGATGATTGTTCACATGCAGCCCGAAATCATTGTTAATGCCGCCGGAAACCGTGCTAGCCTCAATTTCGGCCTTCGAGTCGGAGGGAATGGTCAAATCGACCGAGCCGTTCACTGAACTTAACTCGACCGAGCGGCCGGAAAGCTGGTCAAATCGCGCTTCCAGGCGTCCATTGATGGTCCCGAGATGAGCCCGACCAGTCAGATTCCGCGCCTCCAGCCGTCCGTTGACGCACGACGCATGCACCTCTCCGCTCACGCCCGCGATGTCAAGTTCGCCGTTAATTAACTTGATTTCGTCCAGCCGCACTCCCCGGGGGACCGTCAGGGTGTACTCGACGCTCGCCGGGTTATTGTGTGATCCCCAATTCCAGCTCTGATTGTGATCCGGGTATCTGGTGCGGATCGAGAGCGAGTCGCTTCTCGCTTCGATTTCAATCTTCGCCTCATCCAGCCGCTCTTTTGTGTCGGCATACTTCACCGCGTCTACCTTCACTTGATTCTGATCCCAGCTGGAGATGTGGACGTCACCATTGATATTGTCCAGCTCGATCCGGCCATCCGCGGTCATGGAATAGGTCTGATGGAATTCTTCAGTCAGAGCGCCGCGATGATCGGACGCATGCGCTCCCAAGGCAAGAACGAGCATGGCGCAGATCGTTCCCAGCGCAGCTCCTAACCAGTTGGCAGATTGGCGATAGCGATTCATAGCTCCTCCTGATTAATACCTTAGACGAGGCTTCTCTGCCTCAGTGAGCAGCCATACCGCCAGAATTGCCATTTCCGGCTCAATCGGAACCCGGTAACGCGGAGCAGGGAAGACAACATAGTAGATCGCCGGGTAGAGCAGAATCAGCCCGCAGAGCAGCCATGCCCCTGGCTTGCGCAAACGCAGGGCGCGGCCCAATCCCCAGAACATCAGGACCGACGAGCCTAAGAAAAGCGAATTCTTGACGTCATTCATCCACCAGGGCTGCGTAGCTTTTGGCGGTCCCGCCCAAAAATAGATGAAACGTTTCACGCAGAGGAACGCAAACCGCCTATAGTCCGCCTTGATGTAATCGATGGCTTGCTGTTTGCGCATTGCGATGTACGCCAATTCGCCCATTGCCTGGTACCGCCGCATCGCATACACATCCTGCGTGGGGTGGAGATATTCCATCCAAGTACCGTCCGCGCCTGGACCATTCCCGAGCCGCAGTTCCGCGCCGAAATTGTCACGAATGAAAATGAACTGGCCGAAAGTTTTGTAATTCCGGACAAGCCACGGAGTGACGCAGAAGAAAAAAACCACGGATGCGAGCACAATGCCGGCGATCGATTTTTTTCCGCGTTTCGCGCGATGATACCAAGCCCACAGCCCGGCAGCCGGCAGAAACGACAGAAGGGAAGTGCTCGTCAGCGCGGCGACGCCCCACAGTAAGCCGAACCGAAACCAACCCAGCAGGCCATCCCGGTCTTCGAGAGTGAGGGCCAGCCAGAAGATCGTAGTCAACAGCAGCGCCGACAGGCTTGTCTCCCAAACCCAGCGTGTCGACCAGAACATGACGTTGGGCAGCAAGGCCCAAGCCCAAGCCGAGCCCACGGCAACCTTCTCGGAAAAAATCCGGCGCGCCGTCAGAAAGATTGGGACGCAGGTGAGCGCGGAGAAGACGCTGTTGATCGTCAACAGGACGAATGCCGACGCCTTCGAATAAATCCCGAAAATCCGAAATACGCCAGCCGTCAAATACGGATAGAGTGGAGGTTCCCACGCGGTCGACCCGGTCGCGGGTCCAAAGGGACTGCTAAAGCCGTGTCCGGATGCCAGCGATGCGCCAATCCGGCCCATCTCCCAGCCAAAACCGAAGTTGTTGTCTGAAGTCTTGAACCTGTAAGTGTGCGCAATCGCGATCCAGCCGACGCGCAGAAGCAACGCAATCGCGACGATCCAGAACGACGAGGTGCGGATTCTCGTCCAAACGTTGCCCCATGAACTAGAATGTTCCGCGGCGCTCGTTCCCTTTCCTGATTCCATGAGAGTTCTATTTGTAGCTGAGGGATTGACTGCGAGCAAGGTGCCTGGGCGCCGTCGGCAATCCAGTAAAATGTAGGTTTTCATCGGGTCTTTTATTTGATGTCTGATCTCTCGCTGACAGTGAATCCGGCGTTGTGGGCCGCCCCGCGCGGAGTCGTTCCGTATATCCGCCAGCATTTTCTGGACAACACCTTTCGCGGCCTATACCACGCAAACGCCTTCGACCTGGGCTTGCTCATCCCTTACTTTATTGTCCTGACGCTGCTGGCGGGATACGGAATGCACCGCTACATCATGGTGTACCGCTATTACAAGCACCAGAAAAATCGCACGACCGAACCCGCTGCGCATTTTGAGGAACTGCCCCGGCTCACCGTGCAGTTGCCGATTTTCAACGAGCAGTACGTGGTTGCTCGTTTGCTGGAATCCATCTGCAAGCTGAAATATCCTCGAGAAAAGCTGGACATCCAGGTCCTGGACGATTCCACCGACGAAACCGTGGAAGTGGCTCGCGGGTTGGTCGAGCGCTATGCGGCGCTGGGCATTCCTATCACTTACCACCATCGTACGAATCGCGCCGGCTTCAAAGCGGGCGCGTTGGCCGAAGGGTTGAAGACCGCGAAAGGCGAGTTCGTCGCCATTTTCGACGCCGACTTTACTCCTCCCGAGAATTTTCTGATGCGCACCATCCACCACTTTACCGATCCCAAGATCGGGATGGTGCAGACACGCTGGACTCATCTCAACCGGCATTATTCTTTTCTGACCGAGGTCGAAGCAATTCTGCTTGACGGCCATTTTGTCCTCGAACACTCCGGTCGCGCGCGCACCGGACTCTTCTTCAACTTCAACGGTACCGCCGGCTTGTGGCGGCGTTCCGCGATCGACGAAGCTGGAGGCTGGCAGCACGATACTTTAACCGAGGACACTGACCTCTCGTACCGCGCACAGCTCAAAGGATGGAAATTTATTTATCTGCAGGATGTGGAATGCCCAGCCGAACTTCCCGTAGAAATGACTGCATTCAAGACGCAGCAGGCGCGCTGGGCAAAAGGCCTGATTCAAACCGGAAAGAAAATTTTGCCGCGGGTGCTCCGCAGCGATGCTTCGCTGCACACCAAAATCGAGGCTTGGTATCACCTCACCGCGAACCTCAGTTATCCCCTGATGATCATGCTCTCAGTCTTGCTGCTTCCGGCCATGGTCATCCGCTTCTACCAAGGCTGGTTCCAGATGCTATATATCGACCTGCCATTGTTTATGGCGTCGACCTTTTCGATTTCGAGTTTCTATCTGGTCTCACAGCGCGAGTTGTTCCCGCGCAGTTGGCCCCGCGCTCTCTTATATCTACCGTTCCTGATGGCTCTGGGCATCGGATTGACCATCACCAACACCAAGGCGGTAATTGAGGCTCTCATCGGCAAGGAGAGCGCCTTCGCGCGCACTCCAAAATACAGTGTCATTTCCAAGCAGGATAAAGTCGGGGCCAGGAAATATCGCAAGCGCCTGGGATGGGTGCCGTGGATCGAACTGCTGGTCGGTACCTACTTCGCCCTCACGGTCTACTACGCCGTCGACAACGAGAACTACATCACTGTGCCGTTTCTACTGCTGTTTGTCGTGGGCTATTGGTACACGGGACTGATGTCTCTGCTCCAGGGTCGTTTCGGAGGTGCCCGCCTCAAGTCCAGCACCCACACTAAGCCGTTCCCCGTTGGAGTCTGACTCTGAGCGCCGAGCAAGTTGCTTAATGGCGCGATCTGTTCATCGAGTATAAGACGGTTTCGGACTTCTGGCCTTCGCTTGACCTCTCGTTTACAATCCAGTCGCCGTAGTTCTCGTCTGTCCAGTCTGCTCCCGACCTGGATGGCAAGCTGCAAAAGGAGGATGTCGATGCTCCGCACGCGCAGAATTCTCCGCTCTTCCGCTCTCGCCATTCCGTTGGCACTGCTGCTCAGTTGTGGCGGCGCTCATGACTCCGACGAATACTTCGTTCTCGTCTCGGCGAATTTGCAGGTTCCTTACTGGAAGGCCGCGGGCTCAGGATTCAATAACGCCGCCGGGCAGATGAAGGTGCGCTCCGATTTCATGGGGCCGCAGAATTACGACCCTAAGGCCGAGCGTGACGCTCTGGATCAGGCGGTGCAGAAAAAAGCCACCGGCATCCTGCTGGGCGTGACCGACCCGGCGCTGCTGAAAGATAGCATCGATAAAGCCGTGGCTGCCGGCATACCGGTGATTACCATTGATTCCGACGCCCCGTCCAGCAAGCGCTTGTTTTTCATTGGCACGAACAACTATCAGGCCGGATTTACCGGTGGAGAGCGCCTGGCAAAAGAACTCAAGGGCAAAGGCAATGTCGTGGTCTTTTCCATGCCCGATCAGTCCAACCTGCAAGAACGCCTGCGCGGCTACAAAGAAGCTCTGAATAAAACGCCGGGCATTAAGATTACCCGCGTGGTCGACATTCAGGGCGATCCCCGCATTGCATTCGACACCGCCACCCAAATCGTTGGCAAGGAGCGCGACAAGGTCGATGCCTTCGTCTGCTTGGAAGCGCAGTCAGGCAAAGAAGTCGCCGGTGTTCTTAACAGTTATCACGTTACCGGCAAAGTCGTGATTGCAATGGACACTGACCAGGAGACGCTCGACTGGGTGCAGAAAGGTGTGATTGCCGCGACCATTGCTCAGAAACCTTACACTATGGCTTTCGTTGGCATGGAAATGCTCGATGTTCTCTACCATCACAAGCCGTCATCGCTTGACACAGACTGGTCGAAAGACAGTTTTGCTCCTGTTCCGAGCTTCGTGGATACTGGTTCCGCACTAATCGATAAGAGCAACGTGGATGCCTTCACCCAAGCCGGAAAGAATCTCAGTTCCGGACAGAAGTGACTACTGTGCGTCGCTTCCAGCTGAATGCGTTGGGAAGTTAGGTTCTACGAAATATATTCCCGGATGTACTCGTCTTTTGAGTGCGCGAGTTCGCGCACGTCACCATCGAATATCACTTTGCCGTCGCGTAGGATTAGAAAACTCATTGGCACGTTGCAATACTGGCCTCGCGGCAGAGCACGCATCTGGTTGGTCCGGCTGTCGAATTCGTGCGTAGCCATGGTGAAGGCGTCCTGCAGGCGATGGCTGACCAGCAGGGAACTGGTCTTGTAAACGTCGCGCTGTTTCATGATGAGTTCCACGATGGTGTTGGAGGTCACGGGATCGAGGCCCCCGGTCGGCGAGTCGTAGAGAATTGCTTCGGGCTGAGTAATAATAGCGCGTGCAATCGCGACACGACGGCGCATTCCGCCAGAAAGCTCGGACGGAAACTTATCAATGGTATGCTCTAACTCCACAAAACGAAGCACTTCCCGGACGCGCTCTTCGATCCTCGGGTCCACGAAGCCGTGCTCCTCGATCAGCCGGTAGCCTACATTCTCGCGTACGGTGAGCGAGTCAAACAGAGCACTTTCCTGAAAGACCATCCCGACTTTCGCGCGTAAAGCGAACAAATCCTTCTCCGGGGTCTTGGTCACGTCGCTGCCCAGTACCAGAATCCGACCCGAATCAGGTTTGAGCAGGCCCAGCGCAAGTTTCAGGATCGTGCTCTTGCCGGATCCCGCAACGCCGAACAGCGCTTTCGTTTCGCCATATGACAGATGAAAAGAAACTCCGCGCAGTACCTCGTTGTCCTCGAATTCGAGATGTACGTCATGAAACTCGATGGCGTTTCTCGCGGCTTCCAGGGGGGGTGTCGCCGCGATGTCGAGGGGCAAACTGGGTGGAGGCATCATCACTTAAATGAGAGCACGTTCATCAAGAGTTGCGTAACAAACAAGTCAGTCACGACAATTAAAACCGACGCCGCCACTACCGCTTGCGTAGTGGCCCTGCCGACGCCCTGCGTGCCTCCGCGAGCGGTCATGCCATAAAAGCAGCCCACCGTGGCGATGATGAATCCGAACATGACGGGCTTCACTAATCCCATGAAGACGTCTTGATTCACCAGGGACTGCCAGGCATTGCTCCAATACTGGCGCGCATCGAGGTTCAAAAGAATCTTCGATACGAATAATCCTCCTGTAAGGCCTACCAAGTCCGAAAGAATGGTAAGGAAAAAAAGCATGAACACCGTCGCTGCGATGCGGGGCACCACCAGTTTTTTCATGGGATCGGTGCCCAACGCCCGCATGGCGTCGATCTGCTCCGTTACCACCATAGACCCGAGTTCGCTGGCCATTCCTGAGGCGTTTCGTCCTGCTACCATCAGCCCGGTAAGCACCGGCCCCAATTCGCGCACCATGGACAGCGAGACCAGTTGCCCGATCAGGGTGATTGATCCGAAGCGCTGTAGGGTATTGGCGCTCTGCACTGCCAGCACGGCTCCCGTAAAAAAACCGCTCAAGATTACAATCGGCAATGATCCAACACCGATCAGGTCTGCCTGGTGAATGATGTCCGCAAAATACACCGGTTTGCGAAACAGATTAGCGACGGACTGGGCCGTCATTATCGTGTAATCCTGAACGGCCAAAACTTTCTGCTTGGCGAACTCGGTAGGCGAGATCAGTTCCATGCGATTCGGGAAAGTTGTCGTAAAATTCGATTCCGTGGGACGACTCTGCAACTATAGCAAACGTGTGGAATGGCAACGCGTGAAAGTGTTGTGTGAGGGTTTACTTCCTCGATAGTTAGCCATGCTCCGCGGATGTACCTTCGAGTATTACCTTTCTGGTACCCAGGTAGGCACTATTTTTCGTGATCAACTATTTTTATGATTTCGCATCTAATCGTGTTGAGTTAACTTGGGCTCTGAAATTGGCGGCGCTACCGTAATGTCCTGGGGACATTGGGTCGGTAGCGCTTTGCTGTTTCTGATGTTCAGAAAGCCATCTGGATGCGGTTCATCAGCACATTCTCACCGTGCAGCGGAGTTGCCCCGGGCGATGCCATTCCGAATCCCGTGCGTTCGTAGTCAGTTTCGAGTTTGACGTAGCGGTTCATGTACCAACTCAATCCAATCGCCTTTTCTTTGGCTGACTGCGGGGCGGTCGCAGGATTCGCCAGCCGCGGAAAGGCATCGCCGTCGATCCGTAACTGACTGTAGCGGATTTTAAGCTCTATTGCCCCCAGGCGGCGCAGTCCGGCGGCGTGCTCCGTGGCATTCCGGGGACGAACTCCCGCGTATGCGTTCTTTTCCCCGGTGAGCATGCACGATCCCGTAATCTGCCACGCTTCGTTTCGCACACGCTGCTTGAAAGTCTTGTTCAGAACTTCCTGGGAAGAAATTGCGTACTCGCTCATTAATCCTAAGGGACCGAAGTAATAGTAGGCTTGCGGGACGATCCGGTTGTGCTGGCCGTTCGCCACGGCGCTCGAAGAGTACTTGAAGAATGTCGTTTGCCCCATTGTCTTCAGGCCGGCAATGGCGCCCCGCTGATTCCCCGCACTGCCGCCCACTCCCATGCCTAGCTGACGGAGAGCCGTCGGTCCGCCTGCGGCAAAAGGGCGCACGAAAAGCCGGGCGGCCGCTTCGTTGCCGTGCGACCACTGGGAGAATGCTCCATTGGAGCCGTCGCTCGATCCGTTGAAATAGCCGGCGGCGTAGGCGATCGAATCCAAGGCAATCGACCCCGCCAGTTGCGCGCCAATGTAGCGCAGCGGCACCAGGTCGGAGGGCAGTGAACGCTCGGCGAAGGTCGAGTCGCGGTCGGAGCGCAAAACCTCTAGCCCGATCGGTTCCTTGAACTTTCCCACCCGCAGCTTCGCATACTTCAGCGTCTTCAGTTCCAAGAAAGCTTCCTGCACTTGATAAGCGGTCTGTCCAAAATCGGGCATGAATCGGAAGTCGAAAGCGTTAAACAGCGTTCCTTCAAACAATGGGCGGAGTCGACGAAATAAAAAAGTATCTAGTTCCTCGCCGTGGATGGTATCAACGAACATCCGATCGTCGGCCTGCGCGTAGCCATGAACCCGCAAATGGGTGCCGCCGCTCGAACTCGAAAACCACAAACCGTCCCGGCGGAAGGAGATGGCATGCGGTTCCTTGATCGCCACGGTAGCAGGTTCTACTGCCGATTCCGGGCTATCGTCGCGTGCCGCAGCCGGGATTTTCAGAATGTTTTGAGCCATAGCGCCGGGCGCGAACCCAACCAGGACAAGGAAGAGAGGGAGTATTTTTCGAAGTTTCATACAGGATAGCCATAAAGTCTATCGTTATAATAGACTTAATGGACACACTTATGATGCAAATTAGATGCCATTTCCTCAGGGATGTAAATCCAAAGATTTAAATATTTAGAACGAGCGGGATCCTACGATCCACAGCCTAAGAGTGCAGAAGATTGCACTTCAGTCGCGAAAGGAAGCTTGCAAACGCTGTCAGGCGGAGATTCGCAATACCTGCACCGTAATGTTGTCAGGCCCCCCGCGCTCTAGCGCCATACTAACCAGCTTATGGCAAGCGTCTGCGGGGGAGTTTGTTTGCGCGACGTTTGACAGATCGCGTTCGTTGACCACACCCCACAACCCATCGGTGCAGAGTACAAGAGAATCTCCCTCCTCGAGCAGGATAGGGAAATCTGGGAAATGGGCCGTGACCTCGCGCCCGCTGCCCAAGGCCGCAGTCAGAATGTGGCGCTGAGGGTGGAATTCGGCGTCTTCAGATCTCACCACGCCGCTTTCTACCAGCCGTCCCACATAAGAATGGTCGCGAGTGAGTTTGGAAATTGATCCCGCCCGAATGTGGTAGAGGCGACTGTCACCGACATGGGCGAAGTGCAGCTCGCGACCCACGATGGACAGCGCCGTGCATGTTGTCCCCATTCCATAAAACTGCGGATGCTCTGCGGCATACCGCTGGATATTCCGGTGCGCCGCTTCGAAGCCTCGAAGCAGAGTTTCCTGCTGCCCGACGCCGAAGGAATGCTCATACACCTCGCGTACCGACTCGACGGCGAGCCGACTGGCCTCCTGCCCGCCCTCATACCCGCCCATTCCGTCCGCAACGATCGCCAAGCGTCCCTTGCGCAGGAATTCCTCGTCAGAGTCCGGCTCCCAATAAAGATACGAATCTTCATTGTTGGTCCGCTGCCGGCCGACGTCGGTCAGGCTGGCGGCTTCGATTCCCGGCTTTGGTCTTTTACACTCGACTGCCATATCTTGCTGAGAAGCTAGAAGCGCGCTTTCAAACCCGATTGCGCCCAAATTCGTGGCCGAAAATAACAATCTTCCAGGCAAACAATCCGCTTCCGTCCGGAAACGGCCCTAGACTTGGGATTATACGGAACGCGCGATCTCCTGCCTTCCTTGTGGAACTTTACCGGCAATAAGTTTTGCGTAGGGTATCACGGGAATGGTCTTTGCGAACCGCGAATTCGTTTTTATCACAGAGCGCGGAATTCTGCAGCCGCCGCGCTGCTGACTTCACGACCGCGGATTTGGCAACCTGCTCCCTTGCGAGTTACTATTCCGTTACTCCAAATGAGATCCTTTAACGGCTCCGCTCCGCGATTTTCCCCGGTATTTCGAATCACGTTGTTTCTTTTCAGCCTTTTGGCCTCTTTGTGGGCGCAAACCCCTTCGCCCAACGGTTCACTCCCCAGTGAAACTCCGGCCACACTCAGGCCGGTGGCTGACAGTTTCGATTACAGCAAGCGCGATGTAATGATCCCGATGCGCGATGGAGTCAGGCTTCATACCGTAATTGTGATTCCCAAGGGCGCCAAAGGTGCCCCCATCCTCCTGACTCGCACTCCTTATGATGCCAACGCTCAAGTGAATCATGCCCAGAGTTCGCATCTCGGCCCCAGGTTGTACGGCTACGACAATCCCGAGGAAGTAATCACAGAAGGCAAATACATTCGGGTTGTCCAGGACGTGCGCGGCAAGTACGGATCCGAGGGCGACTACGTCATGACCCGCCCGCTGCATGGCCCGCTCAATCCCACGCCAGTCGATCATTCTACCGATACCTATGACACCATCGACTGGCTGGTCAAAAATGTACCGGAAAGCAATGGGAGAGTCGGTATTCTAGGAATCTCCTACGACGGATTTTTGCCTTTGATGGCTCTCGTGAACCCGCATCCGGCGCTTAAAGTCGCGGTACCCATGAATCCGATGGTCGACGGCTGGAAGGGCGACGACTGGTTTCACAATGGTGCCTTTCGCCAACAAAATATGCCTTACATCTACGAGCAGGAGGCGACGCGCGACAACAAAGAGTTGTGGTGGACCGATCATTTCGACGATTACGACGCATACATGGCGGCAGGATCAGCCGGAGAGCTTGGAAGGCGCCACGGGTTGGAGCAAGTCGGATTCTGGCGCAAACTACTTGAGCATCCCAGCTACGACGCGTGGTGGCAACAGCAGGCCATGGATCAAATTCTCGCCGCGCAGCCCCTGAAAGTCCCCGTCATGCTGGTCGACAGCCTTTGGGATCAAGAGGACATCTACGGTGCGACTGCCGTCTACAAGGCGATCAAGCCCAAAGACCCCAGCAACGACAAGGTATTTCTTGTTCTCGGCCCATGGCATCACGGCCAGGAAATTGGCGACGGCAGCACGCTCGGCGCTCTGAAATTCAATAGCGATACGGGCCTGTATTTTCGCGAAAACATTCTTCGGCCGTTTCTCGACCACTACTTGAAGAATGATGCGCCCAAGGCCGACGTGGCTCCCGTGACTGCGTTTGAAACTGGAACGAACGAATGGCGTCGTCTGTCGTCTTGGCCGTCAGGATGCGCCAGTGGATGCGACATTCACCCTACTCGTCTTTACCTCGAAGTCGGGCTGAGGTTGAGCTTTGACGCGCCGAAGAGCGGGGACGCCGCCTTCGATGAATATGTTTCCGATCCGGCAAAGCCTGTTCCTTTTCGCGCACGGCCGATTCAGCCCGTCGGGTACACCGACGGATTCACTTGGGCCCAATGGCTGGTCGACGACCAGAGGGAGGCTTCCGGTCGTCCCGATGTCGTCACCTTTACCTCAAATGTTCTGCAGAATCCGGTGAAGATCAGCGGACAACCTGTCGCGAACCTAGTTGCTTCCACCAGCGGAACTGATTCCGACTGGGTAGTAAAGCTTATAGACGTCTATCCTGACGAAGTGGCGAGTCAGCCGGCGATGGGCGGTTACCAGTTGATGATCGCTGCTGACATTTTTCGAGGCCGCTATCGCGAGAGCCTCGAGACTCCCAAGCCACTTGCGTCCGACCAGCCACTGCTCTATCACTTCCTGCTGCCGACTGCGAACCACGTTTTCCTGCCAGGGCACCGAATAATGGTGCAGGTGCAGTCGAGTTGGTTTCCGCTTTACGACCGCAATCCGCAAACTTTTGTGCCGAACATTTTTTGGGCTAAGCCGGCGGACTATAAGAAAGCTGTGCAGCGCGTCTTTCATTCACCCGATCAGTCGAGTTTCATCGAGTTGCCATTGGTCGAAGCGCGATGAGTTCTGCGTGGGACTGAACCCTCTCATGAAACAAAGAAATCGAGTCATGATCGCGGTGATCCTGCTGGCCGCTCCGTTGTTGGGCCAAGTCAAGCGGCTCTGGGTTCTGCAGCCTCCGGGCGAAATGGTTGAGTACGATCCCGCCACCTTTGCCATTAAGCAAAAAGTTCAGCTTCCGCCCCAGGCGCGGCAATCGCCCGAAAGACTGCGCGTCAACCGCTTGGGCCAAATTTTATTTGCGACGCCTGTTCCGCTTCCGCTCGCCGAGGAAGATATTGCGACGGCGCACAAGGTCTGGGTCTGGAATGGCAAAAGCGCAACCATGATCGATTCTGGTATCACGCGACAGGTCAGCACGACCGGATCGAATCAAGCTATTGCCGAGACCTCTCCCGTGCCATTTCTTGGAGCCGATGGCGGTCATCTGTTTTGGTTTGCGAATCGGGCGCGCAGATTGCAGAGAGAAAATGTAGATCTTTCTACCACCACCACATGGTATGCCTGGCAAACCGATTTAAACGGGGCTGGTCGCGAAGACCTGGTTACCGAAAAATTTCCAGACTGCCGCTGCGAGACGGGAACGTGCGAGGAAACTTGCCCCTATGGGACCTTCTGGGCTCCGGACCCCGGCGTGCAAAAGTTCTTCCTGATGACTCAGTTTATTGCTGGACAGACTGGACCCGACTACAAGGCGAGCATCCGATATTTGGAACAAACTGGGAAATGGGTCGCAAATCCGCTGCCCCAGCCGTTGCTGCGCGTTTTGGACGCGGCGTCTGGCGGAGAAACGATCATCGAAGCGATTCCCGATACCGGCTGCTGCGGCTGGTCGAATCAGAGTAACGACCAAACATTGGTTCTGAACCATGGCAGGAAGAGCACGCTGTTCGACGAGCAGGCAACCTACAAAAATTCTGACTATGACGTCAGTTTCTACACGTCGAACGCCCGGCTATCTCCGGACTTGGCGTATGTCGCGATGACGATCGTTTCCACCGCCGAACCAAACAAGCCCATCCAACTGGCGGAGCAGGGAGAGGCCAATCCGGAAGAGTCGCAGCGCATACGCAAGTCACTGACCGAATTGCCGCTCGTGGAAGTAAAAACCTTGGACGATGCCCCGCGCCGCGTTGCTTACGTGCCCCACGCCACATTAGTCGAATGGCTAAGCGAGAAAGAATTGCTGATTGTTGAGGACCACGTGTTAGTGATGTATACCATCGGCACAGGAACGCGCCGCAAATCGAGCATTCATGTCGAGGATGCGGCGCGAGTTTTTCTTCGTTAGATAGTTGAGCGCAAGCTAACTCCTCTGAGGTCCGGGTCTACCCGCACGATAGATCATCCAGCCCAGAAAGTTCGCTCCCAGGACCACAGCTGCAATCTTTACCGAATATCGCCACGAACTGGTTACATCGATGACCGGAAAGATCGATAGTCCCACGAACAGCAACGTCACCAGCAACCCCGAACCCGCCGCCACGCGCAGTGCGAGACGAGGCCGGATTCCTTTCTCTTTTGGCGCGAATATCGGGATCGCGAACAGCGCCAGATAAGCGACGCCATAAAAAGTGAATCCCCACGTCAAGAGCAGTTCGTATGCCTCCTGTTCACCCACGCCAATCAATGCAGCGATACTCGCGGCGAGGGTCGCGACTCCTAAAAAAAGAATCGAGTTCACGGGTGTTTTGTAGCGCGAATGCAAGTGCGAGAACCACGCGGGCAGCAAATGGTCCCACCCCGCAGCCATTGGCAGCCGCGCGCTGCCGCTGAAATAAAGACTGAACGTGGAAAGATAATTGGCCAGCAACAGAAAAATAGCGATGGGGACGATCACGGCGCCGAAGTCTCCAAAGCCGCGCCGTAGGGCCTGCGGAATGGGCCCGATCACGTCGATCGCCTCCGGCGAAACATACGCCAGGATCGCACTGGTCGTAAAAATATAAATCAGCGCGATGACCGGGGCCGTAATCAGGATGGAGCGACCAATGTTGCGGGCCGGGCTGCGCGATTCGCCCGCAAAAATAGCAACATACTCGAAGCCGCTCAGCGCGCCGAAGGTCATCTTGCTGAACACGCTCAGGGTGAAGACCGTGAGTGGCGGCATCACCAGTCGCAGCGGACGAAAGGCGGCCACCGTTCCGTGGCGATTCACCAGCGGATGGCTCACTAATAGAGCCACCGTGATCAGTACCGCAACGCTGCCGGCGTTGTTGAACCACTTCCCGACATGGAAGCCAATCGCTGCCAATATCATCTGCGCCGCGATCAAAACCACGGACGCTGCAAGAACAGCCCATCTGTTATCGGCCATCCACGAAAGAGATGGCGCTGCATACGCCAGGAAAGTTGCAGTCACCAGTCCGATTACTGCCACATACAGCGCGATGAAGAGCCAGAGATTCCATGCCACCAGGAACCCGATTCGATCACCAAACGCCAGCCGCGCCCATTCGTAGAGGCCGCCCTCCAGCGGCATCAAGCGATTCAGATGGGCCACGATCAGCGCCAGCGGGATGAAGAACAGCACCACGGCCGTCAGCCACAGAACCACATGAGCGGTACCAGCCTTAACTGCCGTACCGAAAAAGTCAGGAACCACCACCAGCAGAATTTGTGCGAGGACCAAGTCGAACAGATTCAGTTCTCGTCGTAGCCCGGCGCTGTGCGACAAGCCTTCAGCCTCGGCAGTCTTGAGCAACGGGTTGTTGGCTGAGGCCAAAGTAGACAGTTGTGTTAAATACGCAAAAGATCCGGACAGTTTTCAGCTTCCTAATTCTTTTTTGTTTCCGTCGGTTTCAGCAGCAAGTCTTGATAGTCAAAGCTGAAATCGGCCAGGGGCGAGACCGCGGCCATCCTCGCGCTATCGATGCTGCCGTCGGGGTTCAGCGCGAACGTGACGAAAGCATCTTCAATCCCGCGGTTGCGCCAATGCGCTTTGAAGGTGTCGTGCTGCCAGTGTTGAAGGTCGCCGATCATCGTTGGGGTGTGATCGAAACTCATCACCAGTCCGCCATTTTCCACGCGAATGGAGATCGGTCCGTACCACGCATCGCTGTACGCTCCCGCATATTTATCGAGCGGCAGGGAAGGCTTCGAACTGGTGTCGCGCGCAGCTTCCGCCTTCTGCATCGTTTCCGCCGCTTCTTTTTCTACGCTCTCATCTCGGGACTTGAAGGCGGCGATCCAGTCGGTCGGCGGCAAGCGAAAATAATAATCGAGCACATGAAACAAGATCGCATCGAAGGCGCCGTCCTCCTCGGCATTGGTAAGCACAACCACGCCCAGGTTCTCTTCGGGCACAAGCATGACGCGCGAAACAAATCCGCCGACGCCGCCGGTGTGCCCTACCAATTTGCGCCCGTGATAATCGCGCAGTCCCCAGCCCAGGGCATAGTCCGCGAAACTCGCCTTCAATCCGGCAAGTGCTCCTGGCGGGTCGGGCGTTGGCAGAATGGTCTGCGCCGACCACATTTCCTTCGAGCGCTGCTCGCTAAATAGTCGTCCATCGCGGTCCACGAACTTGCCGCGGTTCAACTGCAGTTGCACCCACTTGGCCATATCAGCCGCGCAAGAATTAATCGAACCCGCGGGGCCCGCATTGTCGAGGTTTTCGAACGGAATCACCTTCAGCTTTCCATCCATCCGCGAGTGAGGATACGCACGATCGTCACTGACTTTGATGTTCGCATTCGTGACGTTGGAATGGTTCATGCCCAACGGCACAAAAATGTGCTCGCGAATGTAATCGTCCCAGGTTATGCCAGTGACTGCGGGAACGATTTGTCCCGCCGTCATATAAAGCAGGTTGTCGTAAGCGTAGTGGCTGCGAAAACTGGAAGCGGGCTTCATGAAGCGTAGTTTGTAGATAATCTCTTCGCGGCTGTAAGTGGTGTGCGGCCAGAAAAGCAGATCGCCCTCGCCCAGTCCCATGCCGCTACGATGCGTAAGCAGGTCGCGAATGGTCATCTCGTGTGAGACGTAAGGATCGTACATTACGAATCCCGGAAGTCTCTGGTAGACGGGATCATCCCATGACAGTTTGCCTTCATCTACCAGTGTGGCCAGGGAGGCGCTGGTGAATGCTTTGGTATTCGATCCGATGCCAAACATGGTGAATTCATCGACCGGTGTCGGATCGCCCAGTTTGCGAATGCCGTACCCTTTGGCGAGGATTATCTTGCCGTCCTTTACAATCGCTACAGCCATGCCCGGAACGTCGAAGGTCTTCATGGAGGAAGCGACGTACGAGTCGAGATCGCCCGGCAGAGGCGGGGTTGGAGCCTGGCCTTCAATCACTCCAACCACTGTTAAAAGCAGCAATACGATTGCGAACGGTCTTAAGCAGATTTGTAACATGCGTCTCTCCGAAGAAATTGTTCCGTGCGAGAATTACGACGCGGAGATTAGAACACAGAAGCAGCGAAAACTCCGAGGCGAATATTCCCCGAACGGCGAAGCAGCAGCGTGGCTCACTGGGGGCTTGTTAACCGCGATGTCGAAGCAATCTTCGACTTTCGCGCGCACACCATGCAGCGTTTATTTCTCGCCTGAACGGGCCGCGTCTACGAAGGAGATTCATGGTTTCACGTGACTTTATCTTTTGGGAAGTGGACGTCCAGGCTGACTTCATGTTGCCGGGCGGAAAACTCTATGTTCCGGGCGCGGAAAAGTTGCTGCCAAACATTCGGCGCCTCACCGATGCAGGTCGCCAAGGCCGCGTATTTCTCGTCTCGCATGGATGTTTTCATGCTCCCGGCGATCCAGAGTTCAAAATATTTCCACCGCATTGCGTAAAGGGAACAGCCGGAGCCGAACTCATGCCCGAAGCCTTGGCCGAAAGAGTTGCCAGGATTCCGAATGACGCCGCAGTGAAATTGCCCGATGATTTGTCCCAATATCAGCAAATCCTGCTGGAAAAACAGACGCTCGACGTCTTCGAAAGCTGTCACGCCGACTCCCTGGTGCAACGACTCGAAGGTCCCGCCCAGTTTGTCGTCTTTGGAGTGGTCACGGAATATTGCGTGAGCTTTGCGGCGAAGGGGCTACTGCAACGCGGGCGGCGGGTCGCGATCGTGCAGGATGCAATTGAGACCTTGCAGCCGGAACAAGGAGAACGAGCCCTCGCAGAATTAACTCAATTGGGCGCGGCGCTCACCACCACGGATCAGGCCCTCAGAGCACTTCGTAGCTGAGAGCCTGGCCGCGGCTAGTGACGGTCGTGGTCGCCGTGGTTGTGACGCCATGTCCAGTATTGTTTCTGTTCTTCAGGCGGGAGTCTGCGAAAGTCGCGGTGCGGGTCGCGATGGGTTTCAGCGGCCCAGCGATTGTAATAAACGGCTTCATCGCCGTTCCATACGTGATAATCCGTATAGTACGGATCATAAACCCGATAATAGTGATGTTCACAGGCAATTCCTGCCAGTGATGAAGCCAGCGCGACCGCAACAAGCAGTAAACGGAATGGGTGCGAACCACGGCTCATGTTTGTTCTCTCCTTGTAAAAAAAACCCTTATTCCGTCGATTAGTTGCGGAAAACCGGCATGCGGTTTCAGACAAACGCCGCAGTGTAATAGACTACAGTGTCTTCGAGTGGAGGGAGATCGCACCTTGGCTGACCCGTTGAGTATGTTGCTGGACTTGCCGGAGCAAGAAAAAGCGGAACGAGGGCTCGAGCACACGCCCCGCGAAATTTGGCAGCAACCCGATACCTGGAAAAAGACCTACCAGCACTGTCGCGGTCAGCACTCCGAGTTAAACGATGTTTTAAGGCGAGCGGGAATTGGCCGCGGCAACACTTCCTCGCCCACCGTATATCTTGTCGGCGCGGGCACGTCCGATTACACCGGCCGCGCCTTGGCTCCTTTGCTACGTCGCTGCTGGAGTTGCGAGGTGTGGGCGATTCCCAGCACCACCTTGCTGACCGAGTTCGAGGATTTTCACCGTCCCGGCAAAGAATATTTGTGGATCTCTTTCTCGCGCTCGGGCGAAAGTCCGGAAGGTGTGGCGCTACTGCAGCAGGCGGTGGAACGGCATCGTGCGATACGGCACCTCGTCATCACCTGCAATCAGAACGGGCCCATGGCGCAACTCTGCGCGCAACATCCGGACCGTGCTTTCGCACTCGTGCTTGACGATGCCGTGAATGACCGCGGCGTGGCGATGACCAGTTCGTTCACGAATATGCTTCTGGCCGGACAGTCTCTGGGAAATTTGGAAGAGGATTCGAAATTTGGCGACATGGTGGCGCGACTCAGCGATATCGGACGGCGATTTCTTCCGCTCGCAGCCGAAGCTGCCGCTTCCGTGATAACCCTTGATTGCAGGCGCGTTTGTTTTGTTGGCTCGAGCGCGTTGCGGGCAGTGGCCGACGAGTCTGCCCTGAAAGTGGTGGAGCTCACTGGCGGCCAAATCACCACGCTGGCCGAGACACCTCTCGGGTTGCGCCATGGGCCTCTGTCGAGCGTCGATTCCCACACGCTCTTGGTAGCCTTCCTGTCGAGCGAACCCCGCAAGCGCGGTTATGAACTTGATTTGCTGCGGGAGATTGATCGCAAGCGCCTGGGACGCGCGCGGGCCGTGATCACAGCTCATGGTGGCGAAGATGCGGCCTCTCTCGTCGACTACACTCTCTCCTTGGAATGCACCGACGCGCTTCCCGACTATTACCGCCCAGTTTTGGATGTCATGCTCAGCCAGTTGCTTGGCCTATTTGCGTCGATGCGATGCGGACTGAGACCCGACCAGCCAAGTCCCGCTGGAACCATCACTCGCGTGGTTGCGCCCATCAATCTGTATTCGTAAAAACCCGCTAGCTACCAATCAAAATGCAAGAGTAAAAACTCCTACATTCTGACTTGTGCCTGCCGAACCGTGCGATTAGGCGGCGCCTTCTCCCGTATTTCCCGGCTCGTAAGGACAAAATGGGTCTGTGCCCAGCGCATCGCCCGTGTAAGCGAAGGCCCGGGCGCGCGACCCTCCGCAGATGTGGCTGTATTCGCAGGATCCACATTTTCCGTGGAATTCGTCAGGAGAGTGCAACGCCCGGAAAATCTCGGAATTGCGGTAAACATCGACCAGAGAACCCGTGCGCACGTTGCCACAGCGCAGCGGCAAGAATCCAGAAGGATAAATGTCTCCCAGGTTCGAGACGAAGACGATGCCGTGGCCGTCTCGAATCTGAAAGCCTTTGTAAACCGAAGTTGCTTTCATGTCGGGCGTGGCCATTCCCGAGGTGCGCATCATGTCGATGGCAATGCGGCGGTAGGACGGCGCTTCCGTAGTCTTGATGGCGAATGGCGACTTACGCGAGAGATCGAACACCCAGCGCATGATGGACTCGCCTTGCGCCGCCGGCACTTCATTCAGGGCCTTGCCACGTCCTACGGAAATCAGAAAAAACAGGCTCCAGCGCATCACCGGAAAACTCGTGCGCAACAACTCATAAATGGCAGGGAGGTCGTCCGCGGTTTCTTCCGCGACCAGCGTATTCACTTGGATGGGAAGTCCAAGCCGCCCGCAGTGGCGCGCCGCTTCCATCGTGCGCTCGAACGTTCCCGGCACGGCGCGGATGTTGTCGTGCTTCTCGGCGCAAGAACCGTCCAGGCTCAGTCCGAGGCTTTGAATTCCGTGGGCCAGCAGGTTGCTGATGGCGTCATTCGTCAGCTCCGGCGTCGCGCTCGGAGTGACCGAAACTTCCAGGCCAAGCCCGTTCGCATAATCGATCAGGGGAAATATGTCTTTGCGGCTGAGCGGATCGCCGCCCGTGAGGATGAGATGTGGCAACGGATCGCCGAAGCCAACTAACTGGCCGAGAAAGCGGCGGCTCTCTTCGGTGGTCAATTCGAGCGGATGAGGCTTGGGCATGGCCTCGGCGCGGCAATGCTTGCAGGCGAGACCGCAGGCCTGCGTCATCTCCCAGTAAACCAACATTGGATTTTTGGAGAAGTCATGAGCCACGCGGCCCATACTTGGAGTAGTGCCAGTAACGACCATGATGTTCCCCCTTCGGCGTGCTACGAACTCCCACAAGCACGTTCAGCTTACTTTTGAAGGAGGAAAAAGGCTGTGATTAGGATCACAGAGGTTCGTGAGCAAATTCGCAAAATTGCCGCTCTTTTTGCGTTCTGGCGGCACGCGCAACGAAAATTCCCGGGTCCACGGGTGAGCACATAGACCCGGGATGGCTGTTCCGGTGTGATGGCGAACTGGAGAGGGGAATCCCGGCTCTCCGGCTGGAGGCCAGAGGGCGCCGGGGAGCGGATCACTCACCCTCACATCAAGGCGCTGCCATCTGGTTAGACGGCGCGCATTCGCCGTTCGGAACAGCGATGCCTACCACTCCCGACCAACTACTTCTTCTGCGCTTCGCGAATATAAGACACAACCGCTTTGACTTGATCCGCGGTCACGCCCTTGTTGGAGAATGCATGAGACGCTTTCTTGTCCTTGCCGCCGTTAGCAATCATCTCGGTCAGATCGGCGTCGGAGGCCTTCTTCGCGTCATCAGAAACCAGGCTGGGAATCTTGGCGGCTGGTTTGCCGGCAAGGTCGGCACCATGGCACATGGCGCATTTTGCTTTGTAGAGCCCGGCTCCGTCTTCGGCGGCCCACGAAAGGTTGGGGAGAACGAGGAACAACGCCACAGCGATCATTCCAATCAGGATTGCGAGCTTCGACATTTTCATGAGTGCTTTTCCTTTTCCAGCATAATTGTCTCGGCTCAGAATTCGGGCTGAAGCAGGAGAATCACCCGGACGAGATACGAGACTCAATAAGAATGCGTTAATCGTCATGCAGTTTCTACGAAGGCGGGTAGTCGGTCAGTGATTCTGATCACGCCTGCTAGTGATCGTGATCTGCCTCTAACTCGATTGGGGAGTTAGAGATCGCGTCAAAACACTCGCGGTCCGCGCAATATTTCGCAGCCGCGAGCTTGGAAACCGTTCATGTTTCCGAGTGACCTCGAGAAGCCACTGAAACAAGGGGACTTATTGCCGGCAGATACGGCCGTTCTCTTTGGCCCAAGGCTTGCGCTTCCATGAGTGCAACTGCACCCAAGGAGTTGTCTTGGAACCTACGCTCATGGTGATCGGAGTGAATCACCGGACAGCCCCGCTGGCCATGAGAGAACGTTTTTGGATCGGGGAAAACCGGCGTTACGAAGTATTGCGGTGCCTGGAGAGCGCGGAAGGTATCGAGGAAATCATTGTCCTATCGACCTGCTGCCGCACCGAATTCCTGGTCTGGGCGAGCGAACCTACCTTGGCGGCTAACTCCATCCTCCAGTTTCTAGGGACCGAGCACGGCCTGAAATTGACCGAATGGGAGCACTTCTACCGGCTTCTGGACGAATGCGCCCTCACGCATATCTTCCGGGTTACCTCCGGTCTGGACTCTTTGGTTTTGGGCGAGCCGGAGATTGCGAGCCAAGTGAAGTGCGCTTGGGAGCAGGCACGAACTATAGGAGCCTGCGGACATTTCTTGAACGCCGTATTGGAAAAGGCGCTGAGCGTTTCGCAGCAAGTCCAGCAGGGGACTGCGACCGAAAAGTTGTCGGTTTCGATTCCGACAGCCATCCTCCATCTCGCGCGGAACATCTTTGGATCGCTGGCTGGCCGTCGTGTCCTGCTGTTAGGTACGGGAAAGACTAGCGAATTGTCAGCGCGCCAGATGATGGAGAGCGGCGCGTCCTCGGTGGTGGTGATTGATCAATCCACGACACGGGCACATGAGCTAGCGGAAAGCTTGAAAGGGACAGCTGCAGCCTTGGCTGATCGCTGGAAGTGCATGCTGAGCGCCGACATCGTGATCAGCGCAACCGGGTGCCCGCACGTTGTGCTAACGCGTGAGGAAGCCGAAAGAATCGCCCTGGAGCGGAATCGCGTGGCTCTGATGATTCTCGATATTGGAATGCCGAGGGATGTCGATACCGAAGTCCACCGGGTGGATGGCATTCTTCTCTATGATTTGGACGGCCTGGAGCGCGTGGTGCGTGGGAATACTGAGGAACGCGCAGCTGTAGCCCTGGAAGCAGAAAAGATTGTGGCCGCTGAGGCGCAAGCCTTTCGCGGAAAACTACAGGCGGAGAGCGTCGTACCTACAATCGTGGCGCTGCGTCATCGTCTGGAAGAAATTTGCCGGCAGGAACTGGAGTCTTTCATCGAAGAGCGCGGGCCGTTTACACGGGAGCAGGATCAATCGTTTCATGCAATCACAGCGCAAGTTATTCAAAGGATTGCCAGCTCCCTCGCACGCGAGCTCAAAGAACTTCCAGAAAAAGAGGAACAGGAGCAGATGACCGCTGCGGTTACGCGCCTGTTTCACTTGAAATCGCCGGAACGGGCGCCTGCCGGCGCCAATTTGGAGAAACGTAAAAATGACCGAAGCGAAAGCGCAATCGCCATCAACTACTAAGCTTGCCAAAGACCTTGCAAGCACCGCTTCAATGAAGGCGTGGACCGGAGCCCAAGCTTATCTCCTGGCCGCATTCTGCTTATTGCTGGGCGTTGCGCTGGGATATCTATTCCGCGGGTCAGCCTCTCCGGCTGCGCAAACTGCAGCCTCTGCTCCGGCGGCTGCGCGGCAGGAAAGCGCCGCCCCGAGTCAACCACCGGATCCCGCCGCGCAGGCTGCCTTGGCGCAGGCTGCCGCACCTCTGCTCGAGGCCGTAAATAAAGATCCTAAAGATTTTGATTCGCTGGTGAAACTGGGCAATCTGTACTATGACGGGCAGCAGTTCCCAAACGCGATCCAATACTACGAGCGCGCCCTCGCCATTCACCCAGATAATCCGGACGTGCGCACCGACATGGGCACGGCTTACTGGTACACAGGCAACGCCGAGAAGGCGCTGGCTGCCATGGAAACCTCACTGAAATACCGGCCAGGACATCCCCAGACCCTGTTTAACCTCGGTTGGGTGCGCTGGCAGGGCAAGCAGGACCCCAAGGGAGCGATTGAAGCGTGGCAGCAATTGCTGCAGGCGAATCCTGACTATCCCCAGCGGCAACAGGTAGAACAGTACATTTCCAAGGCGAAGGAGCACGCTTCGCGCGGCTAACTCCTTTCGATACATCGTTTGAGATTGGCGCCTTTCATACTTCACTCATATGGCGCCTAAGGGGCTTCCAAAAAAGGGGGCCCTGATTTTTTTGCCTGACGCATTGCGGACCCGAATCCGGAATGTTGGCCCACCGAATCAAACACTTTTTTGCTGAGTGGCTGAAGTCTTTCGAGGATCGCGTCGAATTAACGTTGATATGGATCCTCAAGCACCAGCCCTGTCCGTCCGGCGAAGAAGCGAGCGCGTCTCGATCGCATTTCCCCTCGAAGTTGCAGGAACCGATCTTCGGGGGCAGCGGTTTTCCGAAAGAACCAAGACCATGACCGTAAGCCGATACGGCTGCTGCCTGCCTATGGCGCGCCCCCTGCGAGCCGACCAGCCGCTTCAACTGCGGCGCGTCGGCACCGATGAAAGGGCGATTGGGCGAGTGGTTGCCCCTATGGGCCTGCAGGTTGAAGGACACCTGTACGGAGTGGAGACCGCGAAGTCTTGCGAAGGCCTGTGGGGCATTCGCTTCTCTTCCTCCATTTACGAGAAGCTTCTGGACACCTTGCAGGAAGGTGTCTACTTTGTGAACCGCGAACGCAAAATTACCTACTGGAACGAGGGAGCGGAGCGGTTGGCCGGTTATGCCCCCGAGGAAACTTTGGGCAAGGGCTGCTGTGACAACGTCCTGGAGCACATCGACGAAAATGGCAAATCGCTGTGCGCCGACGGATGCCCACTGACCAGAGTGATGCGCGATGGCCAGCCGCGAACGGCGGCGTTTTACCTGCGGCACAAGCTCGGACATCGGCTGCCGGTCGCGGTGCGGGTGTTCCCTATCCGTAACAGTGACGGCGCAATTGTGGGCGCGGTGGAAGTTTTTAGCGATTCCACGGTGAAAATGAAGTTCGAAAAGCGGGTCAGAGAACTGGAGCAACTGGCCTTCAGCGACAATTTAACCGGCCTGCCCAACCGGCGGCATATCGAACTGAAAGTCGAGCAGGCGCTGCAGGACCAACAACGCCTGGGACGCCTCTACGGCCTGCTCATGTTCGATGTTGATCGCTTCAAGCAAGTCAATGATACTCACGGGCATGATGTGGGCGACGCTTTGCTGAAGGCGGTGGGGGGAAGCGTGGGGCACGGCTTGCGACCGGTCGACATAGTAGGGCGCTGGGGTGGAGAAGAGTTCCTGGTTCTGGCGCCCGACGTAGACGCTCTTCGGCTGGGTGATGTCGCCGAGCGCTGCCGCGTGCTGATCGCGGAGTCGTCGGTCATCGCCGGTTCGTCTCGTGTGTCGGTCACGGCGTCAATCGGCGCCACCGTCCTGGGCCACGGTGACACGGCAGCGTCGGCGGTTGCCAGAGCCGATGAACTGATGTATGAAAGCAAGCGCACAGGCGGCGATCGTACCACCTCAGGCTAGCGGACGTCTCTCGCCGGAGGAATTTCCGAGGCAATGGAATCGGCCGCGGGTTCGTCGTCGCCCGCGGGGACGAGTTCAAATTTCTTCAGCTTATAGCGCAGCGCGTCGCGGCTGATGTCGAGCAACCGGGCGGCGTGCGTCTGATTATTGTTCGCCTGCCGCATCGCCAACTCCACCATGGCGCGCTCCACTTCTTCGAGCGAGGTCCCTTCTTCGGGAATATAGAGCCGCGGCAACATGCGGCCATTGGCGAGTTGTTTGCTGCCGCCGTCGGCGGGTGTGCTGCTGTGCTCAAATGCAGTCAGGCCGCTGCGGGCCGCTTCACCCACGGCAAACGGCATGTACATAGGGCGCAGAATAAATTCATCTTCCAGGATCATGGCGCGCTCGATGGAATTTTTTAGCTCGCGCACATTGCCCGGCCAGTTGTGGGCCAGCAGCAATCGGCGGGTCTCCGCGCTGATTCCGCGAATCGATTTCTTGAACTTGCGGTTGTACCAGTCGATGAAGAACTCGACCAGCGGCAGAATGTCCTCGGTGCGCTCGCGCAGCGGCGGGATGAAAATAGCAATGATCGCCAGCCGGTAGTAAAGATCCTGGCGGAAATGGCCCTCGCGCACAGCTTTTTCCAAGTCGCGATTGGAGGCGGCGATCACCCGCACATCCACCTGCATATCGCGCACGCCGCCCACTCGCCGAATCATCTGATCTTCCAGCACGCGCAGCAGCTTGGCCTGGAGCAAAGGCGAGAGCTCTCCAATCTCGTCAAGAAAAAGCGTTCCACCATTGGCGGTTTCGAATAGGCCTTTCTTCATTTGCTTGGCGTCGGTGAAGGCGCCGCGCTCGTGGCCGAAGAGTTCAGCCTCCATCAGAGTTTCGGGAATCGCGGAACAGTTGATGGCGACAAAAGGGCCGTTCTGGCGCGTGCTCTCGTAGTGGATCGTCTTGGCGATCAGGTCCTTGCCGGTCCCGCTCTCGCCCTGAATCAAAATCGTGGTGGCTTCGCTGGCGGCTACTTTTTGCACGAAGCTCATCAGTTCCATCGTCTTGGGCGAGACGGCGACCACTTCGTGATAACCGGTGTTGCGGCGTACCTCGCCGCGCAACGATTGCACCTCGGTTCGCAGCCGTGAAGCTTCGAGCGCATTCTGGATGGTTACATGTAACTCTTCGAAATCAAGAGGCTTGCCGATGAAATCATAAGCCCCGAGCTTGAGCGCGCTCTTCACGTCATCGAGCTGCGGATCGGCCGTGATCATGATGATGGCCGGGGCGTCGGGGATTTTCTTGATCTGCTCCAGAACCTGAATGCCGTTCAAGTCGGGCATGCGCACATCGAGCAACACGAGGTCAGGCGACTCGTGCTGCGCCAGGCGAAGACCAGGTTCGCCGGCCGCCGCTTCGACGACTTGATAGCCCCACTCTTCACATTTCTGACGCAGCGACCAGCGCACCAGGCGCTCGTCGTCGATGATCAGGATCTTCTCAGCTGGCATGCCAGCTTAAGCTTACTACGGAACGGAGGGTAGAACACGGGCAGGCGGGGCAGAAGAGCGTCCGAGAGTCGCTACGGGGCCTCAATGAGTGCTATGGGTGCAACAGTTACCCACGGATGAAGCGGGGAATTACCACAGTAATTGTTTAGTCCGAGGAAATTCCTGCTCCGAGAAAGCTACATTCAGCTTTTGCAAACGAGGGCGCAACAAGCTCGCTGCCCCAGCCAGATCATTGACGATGTCATGCTCCGAGAAATGCCTTCGCTCCAATGCGGCTATCACGGGCCCGAGTTCGTAGTTTTCTCCCGGAGAGTGACGCGGTGCAACCGACACGGTTGTATCTCCGCGCCCCCGCGTGATCGTTACCAACAGGTTCTCCCATGGAATCTTCACGGAAGCGTAGTCGAACGGGTGAATCGTGGTAGGGCCTGAAATGTCCGGTTGCGATTGTATGGTGAGAAAGTAAAAGTTTGCCTGCACATCGTCCCACAGAGCACGGTTCTCTTTACGTTGCAGCCGAGGATCGAGCCACCACGCAAAAGCAATGTCGTAAACCAATTTGACGATGAATCCGATGCCCAAGATAAGCGGAGTTAAGAACTTCAAAATGCGATGCTTGCGTCCTCGGTCCACGTCCAAATATTACCGCGATGAGCGTAGCTAGCGAAACCAGGATATTACGTCAGTTGGGCCTTTTGAACTGGACGTGCTTGCTCGTGAGTGGCACTCTAGGGAAACGAATGCCTGCTCTTTCCAGCACCGAAACATCTTCAATCGTCAGTTTCGGAGGCGCGTACTCTCCCCAGAACTCATAATCGCCAGCATCTTCTTGGAAGTTGAAGAGGTCTCGCCTTGAGTAGCTAACAGAGAGCGACGCCCCGGGGTTTAACGATTGCCAAGACTTCGCCCATTGGAGGACTTGTATCTTTCCCGCGAGACCGCCCCCGCAGCCACCTCCTCCCCCACTGGGCACACCGCGAGTGTTTAAAGGCTTGAATTTCGAGCGAAGCGTAACTGTACCGTTTCCGCCTATGCATTGTGTCGGACGAGGGATTCGCAGTTGATGCGCGCTCTTGTTCACAAACATGAATGTGAAGCTCTTTGGCAATCCTCTGTCGAGTTGGCCGGGTAGGATACGCAATTCCACTTTGGGGAAAGAACTATGAGCGATTCGCGTACTCACGGGCTGCTGTGCAGAGAGGGTCTCCGCAACAGCAGTCAACACGGCCAGAATAGCAACACTCCTCACGCGAGTAATTATCTCAAAGCGCTTCGTGGTCGTTGACGAAATCACGTTAGCACAGTTTGCTCCGCCTGTTCGTTCCTCTGCCGATTCTGAAGGGGGTTCTGTGAGCTATCGGGATGTTTCGACAAGACCGGCCATCGATCTGGTAATTACTCATGCCCTGCCCGCGAACTCCCGGTTCTCCGTGGACACTTTCACCTTTTCCCCCTCTTTGATGAAGAGGGGAACGCGGATTTCCAAGCCGGTCTCCAGTCGGGCAGTCTTGGTTCCGCCGCCCGACGAGTCGCCCCGAACCGCAGGTTCCGTATAGGCAACGTCCAACTCAACGAATATGGGCAGCTCCAAGCCAATCGGATTGCCGTTATATTTGCGCAGCTCAATCAATGCGCCTTCGATTAGGAAGTCCAATGCGTCCCCGACCATCTGCGCGTCAAGGGTGACGGTCTCGTAGCTTTCCTGGTCCAGAAAATGGGAACCATTCGCATCGCTATACAGATAGGAAGCTTCTACTGACTGCAAGTCGGGTTCCTTGAATTTGTCGCTTGCCTTGAATGTTTTCTCGAAGACCGCGTTGGTGAGAAGGTTACGCATCTTCAGGCGCACCAAGGTCTGGCCGCCGCGAGCGGTAGGCGTGTTTACGTCCGCTTCCAGGCAGCAGAAAGGTGTGTTTTCAAACTCAAACAACGTCTTCCGTTTGACAGTAATCGCGTCAATGAGCGCGCCCATGCAGTCC
The DNA here is from genome assembly GCA_036269595.1 of Candidatus Sulfotelmatobacter sp. Classification (GTDB taxonomy): domain Bacteria; phylum Acidobacteriota; class Terriglobia; order Terriglobales; family Acidobacteriaceae; genus Sulfotelmatobacter. The sequence goes on along the minus strand of DATBEI010000155.1, from coordinate 11,906 downwards.
TCTAAAGCAACTTGGGACCGAAAAGCGCGTGCAACTCTGGTCCCAATTTCCTTCCAGTCTACAGTGAAGTGGTGCTAGGTTGAGAAAGCTTAGGGATTGTTCCCGGCATTTTGAGTCCAATGGGGATATTTCGACGGTCTTCGTGATATGGGCAGTGAAAGTGCTTTCTGTAGCGCCTCTCTAACAGGTGCTGCCGCCAAGTTGCTGTTCTTTTCTAGCGCGGGCAAGCTTCAGTTGCTCGACTGCGGATGCGATCCTGTCGCGAGCATCCTTGGCATACTCTTTCAAAAGGTCATCCGTCTGAAGCGGGATAACCTCACCCAGACACTCCTCTAATCGTCCCACCAGCAAGTCGATCAGTTGTATGGAACGGTCGCCGCGCTGGACTGTGGGATCATCATTCGGAAACGCCATTCTCTGTCCCCCTGTGCAACGATACCACCCAAGGCCTGTCTCTTGCCCAAAGTCAGGGCTAAAAGCGCCCTCCACGGCATTGGGGGCCGGATCGGACATTCGGGGAAAGTCCTCGCGAAGAGGCTTGAGAGCGGCGAGAACGTCGTGTAGCGACTTTGGAGGAATCCGCTCGATAATGAGAATCTCTCCTTCCTGTCGCGTGGCCTATGGCTAAGGAGATGCGAAAGCCTACCTCCTTGTCAATGTTATTGGAATTACGAGGCGGACGGCGATGTCGCAGCTCTTTTGAGCGGCAGGACGACCGCGAACGTCGTCCCCTCTCCCACCGCGCTGGTTACGTCGATGCGGCCATGGTGGTCTTCGACAATCCGCCGTGCCAGTGACAAACCGAGGCCTGTGCCATCCCCTTTTGTAGTGTAGAAAGGGCGGAAGATGTTAGGAAGGTGGTCCGGGGAAATACCGCGGCCGTCGTCAGTCACCTCAACGATCGCGGTTGCCCCCTGCGCTTTCACGGTAACGGCGATTTTTCCGTTCGTGTCAATTGCCTGCAGCGCGTTCAGAAGCAAATTCAGCAGTACCTGGTGGATCTGATTGCTGTCATGTTCAACTTCCGGCAGGGAAGAATCCTTGTGAAGTGTAATGTCCACGGACTTTGCCAGCGCCTGCTGGCGGCCCAGCATTACCGCGTGTTCGACGGTAGTGTTCAAATCGCTCTTGCGAACGGTGGGCGGATGCGGCCGCGCCGTTTGGAGCAAGTCCGTGACGATATGATTGATGCGGGCAATTTCCTGGCGCACATCTTTCACTACGGAACGAGCGGGACTGGTGGTGGGCAGATCGCGGCCGATAATCTCGATGACGCCCGCAATTCCTGCCAGCGGGTTGCGAATCTCGTGGGCCAGGCCCGTGGCCATCTCTCCCAGTGTTGCCAGGTGTTCGGCACGGGACATCTGGGTGCGGTGCAAGCGTTCGATCTCTACTCTGCTGTCGCGCAGTTGCTGTACCATGCGGTTGAAGTTGCGGCCCAGATCGCCAATCTCGTCGTTGCGGTGGGCGAAACTCACGGCCACGCTGAGATCGCCTCCGCCAAGTTGCGCGATTTTCTGCTGCAGTTCGACCATGGGCCGCTGCACGGTGTAGGTGAGCACGACGAGCAACGCTCCGCAGATCGCGACGGCTCCTGCGCCTGCTACCAGCAAAACGATGTGGCGTTCAGGATCGCGCCACGAGAGTGTTGCCAGCAAGAACAGCAACATTCCGCCCAACAGAACGCATGCGATCGGGACGAGTGCTTTGATTTCCCAGTTGATGCGCAGCCAAGGCAGTTCGGGGTCGTCTAACTTGGTTTCAGCCGCACCGGCATCCTGTGCTGCTACGGCCGAAATCGAATCCGCTATCCATTCGGAGCCGGAATACGCAGTGCTGAAAAAACCAGAACGCGCGTGTGGCGACGTTCCCACGACTTCTTCAGCCGCCCGGTCGGTTTGTTGGTTTACGATTTCAGGCATAAGCGTGTAGTCCTGGCAACAAGTAAGTGACGCCGAAGAAGGTAAACATCACCACCGCGAATCCCAGGATGGCGAAGTAAGCGGCGCGCCGGCCGCGCCAGCCGCGGGTAATGCGCATATGCAAGTAGCCCGCGTAAACCAGCCAAGTAATCGCCGCCCACGTCTCTTTCGGGTCCCAATTCCAATAGGAACCCCAGGCACGGTTAGCCCAGTAGGCGCCGGCGGCGATCATCAGGGTGAGCAGGGGGAAAGCGATGCAAATCGTTTTATAAGTGATGCGGTCGAGCGCGTCCGCGTCCGGCAGAAGCCGTTCCAGGTCCGCGCGACGCCACAGCAGGAGAAGATAAAGCAGGTTGGCGAAAATTCCGCCCACCAGCGCCGACAGGATGAATGGGCTCGCAGCCAGACTAGTGGCGTAGAGTCCCTCGGCGTCGAGCGAGGGATACTGCCCGTTTCTCACGCGAACCAGAAAAAACACCAGCGACAGCGATTGCAGCAGAATGCTGATGAATACTGCGCGATCGGCGATCGCCAGCCAGCCGTCGTTCTTCCTGACCCGGAACCCAATGTAGAGTGCGATCGGCGCCAGAACCGCGACGAACACCACAAGCATCAGCCAGCCAAGATCCGGAATCGTTACGAACAATCGCACTCCGCGTGAAATAAATACCTCAGCTTTATTCTGCGCATCCCATGCGACCACGCTAAGCCCGCCCCACTTCTCGAAGCGCATCAAGACCGCAGCATAAATTCCTACCGTGAAGAAGCTGGTCGCCGCCAGGAATGTTTCTGTCTTCATCTTGTCCTGGATCAGGAACATCATGGCCAGTGCAAAGCTCAGGGCACACGCGGCATAAGCCAGCATGGCGAGCGTTACGTGCACGTGCAGCCAGGTGGATTGCAGTGCGGGCACCAGCGGACGAACTTCGCTGGGCAGAAGTTGCATCAGGATCACGCCCACGATAGCCACCGGCATGGTCACCGTGCCAATAACTTTCACTCCATAGCGTTTTTCCGCGATCAGAGTGAGTGCGGCCAAGGTCCACACAAAACTGAGCAACATTTCGTAGATGCTGGCGAATGGAGGATGCCCCGCCTCGTACCAGCGATGCGCCACAGCCCCGGTGTTAGCCAGCAAGCCAGCCCAAGTCATCAGGGAAGCAAACTTGATATAAGCATCGGTTCCGGTCACACCAAAGCCGAGATACAGCGATCCTGCGCCCGCGTAGAAAACGAGGGCCGCGTACAGCAGATTGGCTTCACTCAGAATGCTGCCGCTCTTGATCACATTCAGGAAAGCAATGAACAGCAGGAACGCCATTCCCAACCCCACCATGACGACCAGGGTATTTCCGGTTGTGGGTTGCTGTTCAACTTTTGCGCGTGCCATACCTATTCCTCCGTTGTCGGACTAGCGTCCGGCGATCGTTTTTCGTGAGGCCGATGTGTCGTGCGCCTCGTCTGAGCCGACGATTTGCGATTTCACTTCCTGCTGAATCTCTTCGACCACGTTCTTGAACTTAATTTCGAAGGCATCGCGATTGCGGTTGGCAGTGCCGCCGACCCACAGCACGACTTTGCCGCGCGCATCCACGACCGGAACAACCCAGAAACGCATATGAATCACGTAGAAGACAAATGTCAGGCCGACCGCCATCAGTACGACTCCCGCCCACACCGCGAATTGCCCAGGCTCATGCGAAACCTGCAGCCCGGTATAAATGCCGGTCTTCAAATCTTTGGGATCGAAAACGTAGGGGGAGGATGCGTTCTGGTCGATGCCCGGAATCTCGGGCAGCCAGACGTTAAAGCTGGTGTTGGCTTTTTTTGACGTCACTAGCATGTGAACAGCAGGGTTCGACATGTCTTTGCTGCGAGCGTAGACTCGCCCGTCCTGTACTACAAAGTCCGGAATGAACTCCACCAGTTCCACGGTCGTGTCGGGATCCAGTTCCACCGGTTGATTCATCGACAGGGAAACTTGCTGGGTGGCGCGCGTGGCATCTTGTGTACGGGTCGCATCGACAATCAATTTGTCGAGTTTTCCGGTACGTCCCCAACTTGCCTGGTAAAAGCGCAGGCCGCGATAGACCAGAGGATCATTGACGACGATCTCTTTGCGCGAGATCTCGCGGCCCCCATCGACCACGGCCAGCTTCGACCACCAGCGCTTGGGGCTGCCGTCCGCGTATGTTTCCTCGCCGGTATCGTCGCAGCGAACCGAGAAGGGAATTGTTCGCTGCGAGCCATTCTTCATTTCGACTTGATTGCTGGCTGTTCCCGGGCTCAGCATCAGAAATCCACGCCAGCCATACAGGGAGTCGACGATGAAGCCGAGAAAAATCAGCAGCAGGCTGGCATGAACGATATAAACTGCCATCTCGGAAATTCGACTGCGTTCCGAGAATAACGAGAAGCTATCGGGCCGAACGATGCGTTCCGTCTTCAGTCCCACGTGGCGGAAAGCGCGTTCGGCCGCGCTCAGCCCCTGCTCCTCATCGGCAACTGGAATCTGCGCCTGCGTCAGCAGCGCCTTGCGAAAGCTTTCATCGGGACTCTTGTAAGGACGCGCGAAATAGCGCCATGCATTGGGGAATCGTTGCACAGAAGCCGCGATGATGCTGAAACTCACCAGCATCAGCAATGCCACGAACCAGCGCGTATGAAAAACATCGGTCAACCCGACGGCATCGAGAAAGCGCAACATGGCCGGCGAGTAAGCACGCTGCAGGTCGTCCGGGTCGGTCATTGGTCGTTGCAGGATCACCGTGCCGGCTGCGGAAAAAATCACTACAAGAATGATCAGAACGACGCCGGTCTTGATGGAACTCAGCGTCTGCCAGAGTTTGCGCCACGCGGAGCGAAGTGACAGGGCCATTTCGTTTCCCTTCCTCACTGAGGGCAATGCACGTTCCGCGCCAAGCTTGGATTGCAATATTAAGTCGTTTTGAATCAGTGGGTTGAACAACCTGCGCTCGGCTGTCGGCAGAGCTCGGCATGAGCCATTACACTCATCTCTTTAAGGGTCGGCTGCAAATTCCCCCACAGGGCGGCAAGCTGTGATTTCAATCACATATGCGTGAAACCTAGCTGGAAACGCGGTTGTGCGTTCACACGACCCGCGTGCGCGATTTCACCGGGCGAGTGTGGCAGAAAGCCCATTTAGGGAAGCGCAGTCAGCTTTTTAAATATTTTTGCGTTTTAGCGCGTAGGCTGGAAGCTGCGTTGTTGCAATAATTTACAGTTCCAAACGATGGGCACCCAAGTTCCACAAGCACAAAGGAGAGTGTCGTGCAGATGTATTGGTTGGAAATGGTCCCCGTCGCTCCAAGTCGTTCGGAAATGCACCACCGAATCAGCATCGGTCACGCCCTCCCCACATTCCTCCGCTTGCTCACGTTCTTGCTCGTGGCCGGGGCAATGCCGGCCTTCGCCAAGGAGCACCCGGTTCCTCTGGATAAGAACGTCGACTCCGCGAAGTGCCTGGAGTGCCATGAGGATAAGACGAAGGGCAAGGCTGTTCATTCGGCAATCGCAACCGGCTGTCTGAGCTGCCACGAAGTGCGGGTCAACAAAGACGTGACCCGCATCAAGCTAACCACTTCAACTCCACAGGCGCTTTGCCTGACTTGTCACGCGGATAAAGATGCTGCCACCCTCAAAGGGACGGTGCATCCTCCGGCAGTCCGCGATTGCCTCAAGTGCCACGACCCGCACACCAGCGACAATAAGAATCAATTATTGAAAGCAGAGTCAGGCGACAAAGGCCAGAATCTCTGTCTCGATTGTCACAAGCAAGGCTTGAATGTCCCCGAAAAGGGAAGCCGACACGCCGCTCTCGATATGGGCTGCGATACGTGCCATACGACTCACAAAGTTGGGGAAGTGGGCAAAGCCGAGTTTGATTACCACCTGACCAAGGCTGCGCCGGCACTCTGTATCGATTGCCACGACGTGAAGGATGCGGCCCTGCAGAAGACGCATCATGATCAGCCCTTTGCGACCGCGGACTGCACGACATGCCACGATCCTCACCAGTCAGCGGCTCCGAAGTTAATGCGGCAATTCCTACATCCGCCGTTTGCCGACAAGTCCTGTGATACGTGTCATGCGCCGGCCAAAGACGGCAAGGTGGTGCTTACGCAGACGGATGTGAAATCGCTTTGCGTGACTTGCCACAGCGATCAGGCGGAAAAGATCGAGAAGGCGAAGGTGCCGCACCCGGGAGCAGCCGGAGATTGCACCGATTGCCACAATCCGCACGCCAGCCGGCAACCGGGCCTGCCCAAAACCAATGCAGTGGATATATGTCTGACGTGCCACAGCGATCAGGCCGAGCAGGCGAAAAAGCACTTTCTACATCAGCCGGCGTTCAAGCAGGGTTGCGCGACCTGCCACGAGCCGCATGGGGGAGAGAATGATCATCTGCTGCGCGCCAAGAACGCGAATACTCTCTGTCTCGAGTGTCACGGGCCCGACTCGCAGCCCAAAAAGCTTGAAGCGGAACATGTGCTCACGATCTTCAACGGAAGCGTAAGGCTTCCCGAAGATTACTTTGCCAAGAACAAAGTCGTTGTGCTGCCGCTGAAATATGGGCGTGGACATCCTGTCGCCGGACACCCGGTCTCCGATGTGGTCGATCCGACCGACATTACCAAGACGCGGGCACAAATCAACTGCATGTCATGCCATCAGCCGCATTCGTCGGCGCAGCCCGATCTGTTAATCAAGGATCAAACCAACAACTTGGCATTCTGTTCCAGCTGCCACAAAGATCTGACGCGGAGGTAGTGCGATGAAAAAAATGCAAAGACTTTTGAAACCCAGCAGGCTGACAATGGTATTTCTCCTTAGCCTCGCACTGCTTGCGCCGCTGGCGGCCTTCGCCGGGAAGAAGAAAAGCGACACTACTAAGAAGATTCCTGTCATTGATTATTCCAACATCGTGTGGCCAAACCCGCCGGCCATTGCGCGCATTCGCTATCAGGCGTTTTATTCGGCTCAGAAACTCTCGCAAGTTGAAACTCCAAACACCCAGAAACAGAAATGGATGGATCGTCTAGCGGGGACGCAGCCGACGAGTGAAAGTGGAAAAGTTCTTTTTCAGTTAGCCGAGCCCTATGGGCTGGCCGTGGATTCCAAGAATAATCTTTATGTAGCCGACCAAAAAGTGGGCGCCATCTTCATCTTCAACACAGAAACGCGCGAGGTGGAACTGATCAAGAACAAAGTTCACGCTCACTTTGTCCGCATCATCGGACTGGCGATGGACGATAACGACCGTTTGTTTGTGTCGGACCCTGGCTTGCACCACATCCTAATCTTCGATGCGACACACAAGGCTGAAGATGTGATTACGGACGGTATGGTCGAGCCCGGCGGCATGGCGATCGACAAGGAAAATCGGCAACTTTACGTTGCGGATGTCGCCTTGGACCAAATTTTGGTCTACGACGCAGACAGCCTGAAGTTATTGCGCAAGATCGGCACAACCGGACACAATCACGAACTCACGACGCCGGGCGATTTTGCGAAACCTACCGGCGTGGCGGTTGACCAGGACGGCAACCTATACGTCTGTGACACCATGAATAATCGCATCGAGATCTTCGATGCCGATGGCAAATTCGTCAACACGTTCGGCAAGGCCGGCGACGGGCCGGGATACTTCGCACGCCCCAAAGGTGTAGCGATTGATTCTGACGGGCACATCTGGGTGGCGGACGGCATGCAGGACCGGGTGCAGGTATTCAATCAAGAGCAACAACTGCTGATTACTTTCGGTGGTCATGGCCTGCTGCCCGGACAGTTTCAGGGCTTAGTCTCGATCGCGACAGACAAGAACAACCGCGTGTTCACTTCGGAAATGTATCCGGGGCGGGTGCAGCAGTTCCGCTATGTCACCGACGCCGAAAGCGAGCAGTTGCGCAAGGACAGGGAAGAGCAGCGGCTAAAGAAAGCGGGAGGGAACAAAGAGATCGTTCCGCTGCCTGCGCCGGCGGCCGCGGAAGTTAAGAGTCCACAGAGCAAGTAGACGGCTGGGTGTTTTGAATGGGCCCTGCTTGGGTCTGTTCAGTTTGGTTTCGCAACTCAACCAGGAACGGACGCCCAGACGATTTCAACTTCTGCTCCAGACGCGCCGTGCAGTCGCAGTCTCCGCAGGCCCAAGGTTCGGTGCCATTCTCATCGCGGCATTTGCGGCGGTCATGCGCGTCCTGAACGCGGGTTAAATCGAAATACTGTTCCCAGTACGGCCGCTCTTCCAGCAACGGCGTAGGGCAATAGCACACTTCAACCCAGCGCGCGGTTTGATCGGCGCAAACGCGCGCGTCTTGCATATTTCGCAGATACTCGCCTTCTGCGACCGATCCCTGGCCGAGCGTTTGCTGCTCGATGGCATCCAGCAGATCGCCCTTACGGCCGGGCTTTACGCGAGCTCGAACCAGATAACGCATCGACTTTCTCCTCCACACTTACTGTAAACCTGCTTGGCCAAGCATTTCCAGGAACTGGTTTCTGGTCCGCATATCGATGGACTGCGCGACCAGCTTTCCGCTGCGGTCGTAGACGAAACTCTTGGGAATTCCTTCGACGATGAAAACGTCGTTCACTTTGCGTCCCGGATCAAGCAAGACCGGATAACTGATTTTGTGCTCGCTGATAAATGGTAAAACCTTCGCGGCCTCTTCATCGGAAATTGCCAGCACGACGAATCCATTGTCTTTGAAGCGGTTATATAAAGCGTCCAAGTCCGGCATTTCTTTACGGCAAGGCGGGCACCAAGTGGCCCAAAAGTTCACCAGAACGACTTTGCCGCGCAATTCCTGCAGGTGCCAGGGCGTGCCATGCAGGTCGGTCAGGGTAAAGTCGGCAGATTGGCGTTTCGCATCGTCGGCTTCTAATCTAGCCATCGCCGCGGAGAACTGGGGATTGTCTGAGTTTGCCTGCATATGCTCGTAGCGCACCAGGGAAGCCAACTCGATGTAAAGAGAGTCAGTCTTGCCGGGCGTCCCGGCCGGAGGTTGTTCTCGCAATGCCAGAGCCAACGTCGTGGTGACCTCTTGAAGAGTGTCCCGTCCGAAGTCGCCCTCGGTGGCCAGACCTGCTAAGCCTGCCGCGAGCTTTAGTTTGTTTGGAACAACTGGCAATTGCCGAATCTGCCGCGCCAAGTCTTTCGTCGTGCGGGCACGTACCGAGTCGTCGAGCTTGCGCAGGCCGCGTAACTGCTCGACGATGGGTTTTTCCTGATCACTCCACAAAGTTTTCTCTTGAGCAAAAGCTAGCGTGGAAAAAGCAATCAAGAACAGGGTAAGCAGAAGGATGGCTAGTGAGCATCCGCGGCGAACACAGAGGAAATGCCGCACGCAAAAAAAATGCGGATATGAAATCATGAGAGATCCATCCGCAGTATTACACGAGGAGACTTAAATAAACATCTCATCCTGAGGCACGGGTCCGCGCTCGCGAGTGCCACTATTTCTGCGACCGCGGCCAAACAGGAATTCCAAGCCCACGGTCACTCCCTGCATCAATCCGGAAATCTGTCGCACGGGCGAAACCACGGTCTTTTGAACGATGTCGGAAGTCCGCTCCACTCGGTCCAGAGTACGAGTAAAGAGTTCGTCGGTGCGAATGATTTGCAGGCGGGCGCGGTCGACCACATCGTGAACCGTGGCATCCACGCGTTCGACCTGATTGTGCACGAGGGTGGTTGTCTCTTTCACTTGCTCCGCAATAGCCTCCACCTTCGGGCGGATGTCGGTGAGCAGAGCTTCCGCTTGCGCGATAGTGGGCATGACTTTTGTCTTTACTTCGTTGGCCAGAACTTCCATCTTCGTGCTGGTCTTGCGAAGGACCACAAAAATGGCGACCAGCACTCCAGCCTGCAAGAGGACTGCAATTCCGGTCAGCGCGATAAACCAAGGCGTGAGATTTTCCATAAGCTTGCTCCAGCAAATTCCATTGGCGTTCGGCTTTGCCTGAAGCCTGCGGCCGCTGCCCTACGAATTTTTAGGTGCGGTCGTCTCTGAAGTGGCCTCATGATAGGCCTGCCGACCCGCCTCATAGGCGGCCCGGAACTGCTCCTTTTGCTGGGAGACGACGTCGCGACCCTTGTCGGCCCACTGAGATGCCTGGTCGCGCGCTTCCCGCGTCCGGTTACGGACGTATTCGCGGCCTTCCTCAGCGCGCGCGCGCAAGGCTTCCCGGGTCTCGTTGCCCGACCGCGGCGCATAGAGTAATGCGGCGACCGCTCCTACTCCTAACCCAGCCAAAAACCAAACAATGCTGCTGCCGTCACGATCCGACATAGAAAGCCTCCTCCTGAATCATTCACTTGAATCGTACATCCTCTGCGGGGCAAATACAATTACAGGGGAATCTGTAAATTGCGCCGGAGGGCAAGGGTGCGTGCGTCAAAGCGTCCGCTCTGCGTCGCGGACACTCTTGCTCGCGACGATCTCCGCTAACCGCGGGAACGGCCGCTGACACGTGCAGAAGACTCGAACGCTATTTTTGCTGAGCGGGTGGCGTGGAGGGCGCCGGAGTGGGAGCCGGCTGTGTTTTCACAGGCTGCGACTTGATGCCTTGGAGAACCGAGCTCGGACCGCTTCGCCGGGAGGCATAAACCGACAACGTGATGGAAGTAATCATAAAGGCAACCGCCGACCACGTCGTGGCTTTGGAAAGAGCACTGGCCGCGCCGCGTGGACCGAACGCCGTTTGGCTTCCTTGTCCGCCGAAAGCGGCAGAAATGTCGCCACTCTTACCGCTTTGCAGGAGAACCACGATGATGATGAAGAAGCAAACCAGAATATGGATGGTCGTGACCAGGTAAATCATAAGTTTAAAATTTTCCTAATGACAGGATGATAGCGCCGCCCATTGCTGGTACGGCCTTCCCAAATATTCAAATCTTGGTGCGGAAGGGGGGATTTTATTGAGCCCTTTTCCGCAAGTCATGGTGATTCCGGTACTTAGTGATTTTACCTAGTGTTTACGCGGGTTGCAAGTGGGTTCGTATTTTCGGCTGCTGTCTCTACAGTCTCGGCAATTTCCTCCAATTTCACGATTTTCGGTATCACTGGTATCAAGCTCACGCCTTGGGGTCAAAGAAATCGGGTCGGTGATTCTCTTCTAGCTTTTTTCTCATCCCTGCAAACTTGCGCACTGCGTCTTGTTGGAAGTTCATCCCGTCGCTTTCGTTTCCCACTTCAAAAGCCTGACGGCTCCGTGCCACATCGACATAAGCCGCAGATAAGCCTTCAGAGGCTATTTTCCTCTTACCAGCATCCATTGGTTCCATCCGCTTAATCTCGCTTTTCAATAGTTCGTCAAGGCACGTAGATGCTTTCCGCCAAAAGTCATCCGCTGAACGTAGAGTGACTGGATTCATGTGCAATTCCTCCCCTTCGACATCATACGCTGACTAAAAACGCTAAGGAGTTTTGATTGCCACGTTTCGGGGTTGCACTCGCAATCCCACTTGTCCGTCCGACAGTACTTCTTTCCACACGTCATGCAACCTGATAGTTCTGATTCGGCGCATGGTCGGTGACAGGTTGGGCAGGTTGTGGACATGGGGAACGGGATTATTTTTGTGGGATGATGAGGTGCTGACAGCAGATCAGTTTTCATATGCCTAGCTCCTTCGCCAGTGCGTTGATGTCCACGTCATAAACCAGCAGCGTCCTCTTGCAGGCATCAATCATGTGATATTGGCCGAATCGCGGATCACGGGCCATCGTGCTTGGAAGTGTTTTGTGAACCCGTTCGTTTTGTGGTTTCAGTTTGCGGTTGATGTGTCTCAGAGTTAGCCTTAAATCAATCATGGTGTGGGTGTCCTTTGCACCCGTGCTGTGGTAATGGCCCTGTGCTCGTTTGCGCGAGTGCAGGGCCGTTTATCGTTCTGGGCGGTTAGAGTGGCCACCACGTTATCGGATGTTTCTTCACCACGGGCACCGTGGGTTTCGCCACTGGTCGATG
>DATBEI010000153.1:0-8680 GCA_036269595.1 Candidatus Sulfotelmatobacter sp. | reverse complement strand
ACTCTGTCCAGCCGGATTGGCGGGCCACGAACGGTACCGCCTTTGCTTGCGAAGCTTCCTCACGAGCATCGCATTCCACACTCCGAACAATATGTGAAGAAGGATCCGCTGGGACATTCCTTCCTGGCGCCCGCGTATGTGGTGACCTATCGGCTAGGGAAGCAAGAGTCCAAGCTCGTAGTGTCGATGGCGGTCGACGCCCAAGGCGCCAGGGCGCGAGCCGACCAGCTCGCAAAACATTTCAAGCAGAGTGGCGAGTCCAACTCAGCACCGGAGTTAGGTGAGAGTGGTATGCGTGGGAAAAACAGTTTCGAAGGACGGGTAATTGCGCGAACGCACGGGCGCTATCTGATTGCATTATTCAACCCTGCGGATAATGGCGCGGAGATCCTGACGACGACGGCGCGAAATCTTCCATAAAAAGCCTTTCAACCATCAACGAACACGAAATCTGGAAGGACTGGACCATGAAAAGCAACGAATGGAATCGGCGAGAATTCATCGTGAAGCCCATTCTTTGGGCGGGAGCGGCAAGCGTGATCGGGAAAGCGCAACCACTTTTTGCGAGTTCAGCAAACGATCAGCCCAGCCCGATCCTGCAACGCACACTGGGAAAAACCGGGATTACCCTCCCTGTGGTGAGCATGGGCGTGATGAACGCGGACATCCCTGGGCTGTTGCGGCGCGCCTACGAGTTAGGCATTCGCCACTTCGATACTGCGGCAGGCTACCAACAAGGACGCAACGAAGAGATGGTCGGCAATGTGGTGAAAGAAATGGGCGTACGTCACGAAGTGGTGATCTCGACCAAGCAGGCCTCGCGCAACCGTCCTTCGAATTCGGCTGAAGCGAAGGCACGATTCATTGAGGGCGTTGAGAGCAGTCTAAAACGCCTGCAAATGGACCACGTCGACATCCTCTACCATCATGCGGTCGATTCCGTAGAAGATGCTCAAGCTGAAGGTCCTCTCGAAGCCTTGCAAGTCCTGAAGAAAGACGGCAAGACCAGGTTCGTCGGAATCTCCACGCACAAAACGCAGGAAGTGCTGAACGAGGCGATTCGCCTGAATGTGTTCGACGTCGCCCTGGTCATGCTCAATTACACGATGGCGCACGACGCGGCCATGCTCGCTACCATCGAGCGCGCCGCAAAAAGCGGAATGGGAATCGTGGCCATGAAAACCCAGGCGGGCGGCACGGTCCGGCCTGATCCTAAGCTGCCGAAAGCTCTGCCCGCAGCCAGCCAGACGGCGCTCTTGAAGTGGGCGCTCAATCATAACTTCGTCACCACAGCCATACCGGGTTTCAGCACCTATGAGCACTTGGAACAGGATTTCCCCGTGGCCCGGAACTTAGCGTATACGAACGAAGAGGAACAATTCCTGGCCGACAAGAGTTTCGCGGCCCAAGCAGAATTTTGCCAGCAGTGCGGCGAGTGCAGAAGTGAATGTCCCAAGCACGTGGACATCCCCGTGTTGATGCGATCCCACATGTATGCGGTCCAGTACCGGAACACGGGGCTGGCCCAGGAGATGCTCACATCAGTTATGCCGGACCACGGACTCCGTGCATGCGATGGATGCGAGTCCTGCCGCGTTATGTGCCGAAACACAGTGCAGATTGCGCGCAAAATCGATGAGTTAAAAGCAATAGCAGCCGGCCAGATGCTCTTATAGTTCTAGCTCGGTTCGGCAAACCAACTGCCGCCTCTTGTCGCACGAAACGAATCGGCGGTCGTTCAAACCGCTCGCCATGGATTGAGATGAGTTTTTTGCCACTGCGCAACTGCGGATTCCGTCGCTTCCGGATGCCGAGCAGCCTCCCCAGAAACGTCGCATGCCCCGCGCAGCAGTCTATAATTGCGCGCATCAATGCTCCTCACCTCTAGCAGCAGACTCGGTCAGAACTTGCTGCCCATTGTCCTTTCAGTTTTGGCGTTGACTGCGGCGCTGCCGGCGCAAGGTGCCCTCCAAACAAAGTCCGAGTTCTATCCGGTGTCCGTTTGGTATAGCGGCGGGAAAGCCCGGGCGCCGATGCTCGAGGAAGTGAACGCGGATTCGCCCCGATTGTGGAAAGAGGATTTGCTCAAGATCAAAGGGCTGGGATTCAATACCGTGCGCACGTGGGTGAAATGGAGTGTGGGCGAACCACGGGAGGGCGAATATCACCTGGAAAATCTGGATTTACTCTTACGGCTGGCAGATGAAGTCGGCCTGAAGGTGATTGTCCAAGTGTACGTAGACTCGGCGCCCGAGTGGACGGAAGCGAAGTATCCGGAGGGCCGGTACGCGGCGCAGGACGGCCTGCCGATTCCATCGCAGGCCGCGCCAGGACTTTGCTTTGACAACAAGAACGTTCGTAAGGCGGTGCTGGCATTTTTTCAGGAGGTGGCGCGGCACGCAGAAAATAGCAAGCCCTTTTACGGGTGGGATTTGTGGAGCGAGCCAGCGGCATTGAACTGGGCGCGGGTGGGATATAAGTCGGAGCCGATGTTTTGCTATTGCCCGGCGAGCATGGAGCGGTTTCGCGAGTGGCTGCAAACCAAATACGGCTCTCTGGAAAAATTGAACGTCGCGTGGCACCGCACGTTTACGGATTGGAAACAGGTGGAACCGCCGCGCTATGGAACGATCCTGACATACACGGACTTCATGGACTGGCGCGTGTATTACGGCTACAAACTCGCGGAAGACCTAAAGATGAGGAACGACGCGGTGAAAGCGATCGACGCCACTCACGTGACGACGAGCCACGCGCCGAATCCTTCGCCCATGGACCGCACGCTGGCGGACCCATACGATCCCACAGACGATTTTCTGATGAAGGATTCGGTGGATTACTTCGGCACCAGTTTTTATCCCAAGCTGACGGCTGTAGAGCACAACTGGAAGGTTGAGCGCCAGGTTTTGGCCATGGATCTGACGGCGGCGATGACCGGGGGACGCGGGTTCTACGTCGGCGAACTCCAGAGCGGATTTGGCGTACATGGAACCACTATTGGATCGGAAGTGACGCCAAGCGACCTCGAATTGTGGACCTGGGGAATGGTCGCGCGCGGAGCGCGAGCCATCAACTATTACGCGTTTTATCCGATGAATGCGGGGTATGAAAGCGGCGGCTACGGGATGATCCAGCTTGACGGAACGCTGACGCAGCGAAGCCGCCGCGCGGGAGAGACGGCGAAGAAAATTGCATCGAATGCCGATTTGTTCTTGCATGCCAAGCCCAAGCCGGCCGAAGCGGCGATTGTGTTCAGCCCCCTCGTCCCCTTGCTGGGCGGCTACGACGAAGAAAACTCTCGCAACGCCATGCACAAGGCGCTGGCGGGATATCACCGAATGTTTTTCGAGCGGAATGTGCCCGTGGATGTACTCAGTTCGCGAGAACTGATGGGGCAGGATTTAGAGAAGTACAAACTGATTGTGCTGCCGTATCCGCTAATGATGACAACGGACGAAGCGGCTGCGTTAAAAAAATATGTGGAGAATGGCGGACATCTGTTCGTAGAGGCGCGGCCGGGATGGGTGAACGAGGACGGCCACGCCGAGAGTGCCGTGCCGGGATTTGGATGGACGGAAATGCTCGGTGTGCGCGAAAGCTCAATCGACCCTGGAAAGCAAGTTGAGGTGAAGTGGGGAGCACAGGAATTTACTGGAATCAGCTTCGCTGAGCACTTCAGCGTGCTCGATGAGAAGGCGAAGCCGGTGGCGACATTTGCGGATGGAACCCCAGCCGCCTACGAACACACCTACGGAAAAGGTCGCGCGATCCTGCTGGGAACGTTTGCCGGGCAATCGAACGAGGCCAACCCGGTGACGATGCATCCCCTCGGAGGCATCCTCGTGAAATGGGCAGGTCTGACGGAGCCGTCACTGAAGGCTCCAGCTTTGGTTGAACTGCGCGAAATGGACGGAGAGAAAGGTCGATTCGTATTTTTCTTCAATCATGCGCAGAAGCCGGCGCAAGTGGAGCTTTCCGAGGAGTTGGATCGCCCCGCCACGAGTGTGCGGGAAATCGTGCAGGGAGAGACCAGAAAAGTACAAGGAAAAACATTTGCGGTGGGGACGGAAGTCCCGGCGCTCGGGGTGAAAATTTACAGAATTGATTATTGAGAAGTGGCGAAGCAAGGAGATGGTTCCATGGCAGAGCAGCAAGCGAAAGTCCTGGGAGGAGAATTGTGAGCGCCAGCATTTATCGGGAGCGAATTAGCGGAGTACTGGGGAAAATTTGGGAAACCCAGATGGAAAACATTGAGAAGGCATCTGCGGTGATGGCGGAGACAATCGCAGGCGGCGGATTGGTGCACATGTTTGGCAGCGGTCACTCCGTGCTGCCGGTGCAGGACATGTTTCCGCGATATGGCGCGTTCCCGGGCTTCCGTCCGCTGATGGACATGCGGCTGATGTGGACGAACGTGATTGGAAGTGGCGGCGCGAAAGGGTTGCTCTGGTTGGAGCGGCGAGAGGGGTACGCGCAAGTGCTGTTTGAGAACGAGCCGATCCGAGCAGGTGACGTGATGCTCGTGTTCTCCCACGGAGGTTTGAACGCAGCCGGAATTGAAGTGTTGATGGAGGCCAAGAAGCGCGGCCTGACAACCGTGGGCATTACTTCGATGGACAATTACCGGAAGCGACAGGCGCTGCATTCCTCGGGAAAGAAACTGGCGGATGTGGCGGACATGGTGATCGACAACTGCACGCCAGCCGAAGATGCGCTGGTGGCGATTGAGAGCTGGAAAGCGCCCGTGGCGGCGGGTTCAACGGTGGCGTTTATCACGATTGCAATGTCTATCATTGCGCAGGTGGCGGCGAACCTGGCGGCTAAGGGGCAAACACCACCGGTGTTTGTGTCGCCGAACGTGCAGGGAATTCCCGCCGACAATACGAACCGGGTGTACGAGGAATATGAGCGCCGATTGAAACGGTAAAGCTTGGCGAAAGGAAAGGAAGCGGATGACGTTTGCTACTTCACGGCGCGATTTCTTGATCGCAGCTGGTAGCGGTGTGACAGCCGTTTCAATGAAACCTGACTTCTTAAACGCCGCGCAGCTGCCGGGACAAGCGGCAGCTCAGACTGCGGGTTGGCAGCAGGGAAACTTTTCCAATGTAATGGCCATTGCAGCCCATCCCGGCGACGCTTTCTTTGCCATGGGAGCTCCGGTGGGCGTCGCTGCTCATTTCGGAGGACAAGGGTCATTGCTAAGTCTCTCCCTGGGAGAGAAAGGCTCGCGCACAATTCCAGCCGCACAATATGGATCATCCCAACAGGAAGCGGCGCAGAAAGCTGCGGAGATGCTCGGCGCAAAAGCGTTGTTCCTTCAGTATCCCGACGGAGAAATTCCCGCTAACCAAGAGGCGAAGTTTGCGGTCTGCGATTTCATTCGACAATATAAGCCTCTGACAATCGTGACCCACTGGAAAGGAAGTTGGCACAAGGATCATCGGGCCTGCTATGACATCGTTGACGATGCAATCTTCTACGCGGGGCTTCCCAGTCTCGTTCGGAAAGACCCGGCGCACGAAGTCAGGAAGCTGTCGTTTGCCGACAATTGGGAAGATGCAACCGGCTTCATCGCCGATACTTATCTGGATATAACTTCCGTATTCGACCGATGGTTAAATGCATGCAGCGCATTTCCGATGTGGCGCGGCGAAAACGGATTCCGCTACAACGATTACTACGGTAGCCTCGCTATTGCGCGTGGATGTTTGAGCAATTTCAAACGCGCCGTCGCATTGATGTCGCCCGCGGAGCAACGCGTCCTGCATATTCGCACGCCGGAGTGAGGCCTGCTCTTCATATCCTCCGCTTAGGCGATTCGCATCGTAACGCAACATTACCGGCTGCTGCTTCATCCGGACGACGACGAGAGCCGGTCATTTCTCTGAAAATTGCCTGAAATTCCCGGCGCGAAAAGTTTCAACTTACTAGGCGGCGATTGAAAAGGTGGAAGCGCATTAAAGGTGGAAGCGCATTAAAGGTGGAAGCGCATTGAAGAGCAATGAGCGCACGATTCTATTCGGCGGAGCGGCAACGGGAATTTTTGTCTTTGGGATCGTGATGGCCGTCCTCGGGACACTTTTTGGGATGCCGGAGATGCGCCAGCGATTAAAGATCGACTTGGCGCAGCAGGGAAACGTCTTCCTTCTTCTCTACGTTGGAATTCTCCTGGCAACGCTCGTAGCCGGGCCTGTGATTGATTCAATTGGGAACAAGGTGATCCTGGTGACCTCGGCGTTGCTCGTGGCGTCGGGTATGGCGGGTTTCGCGTACGCCCATTCATTTGGCGGCGCTGCAATACCAGCGGTGCTTTTGGGATTAGGCGGCGGAGGACTGAATACTTCCACGAATGCTCTGGTCTCCGATTTGTACGACGAGGATCGAGGGCCGATGTTGAACGTGCTGGGAATTTTTTATGGGATTGGCGCGCTTGGCATTCCATTATTGGCGGCGATAATCGCAGGGCATCTTCCGATCGCGCGGCAATTGCTGTCCTGCGCAGGGTTGGCAGGTGTTTGCGCGCTCTTGTTCTTAAGCCTGCAATTTCCGAAGGCGAGTCGGGATCAAAGTTTTTCGTGGCGCGACGTGTTAAGGGTCGCGCGGTTTCCCGGCCTGCTGGTGATGGGTTTCTTGTTATTCTGCGAGTCGGGCAACGAAGCCAGCATCGCCGGGTGGACTTCGACTTACGTTGCGGAAACGGGGATGGGAGCGAAGGCGGCAACGTTCATCCTGGCAGGATATTGGGCGGCATTGATGCTGGGAAGGCTGTTAGTGGCGCGCATGCTGAAGTTCGTGGGAAAACGGCAACTGGTGCTAGCCAGCGGATTGGGCGCTTTTGCCGGAGCCGCAATTTTGTTGGCGACCCGATTGGAAGGGCTGTTGGTGGCGGGAGTGATCTTGATAGGTCTCTCGTACGCCGGCGTATTTCCAACAGCGCTGGCGATTGCCGGCGACACTTACACTAAGATGACGGGGACGGTCTTTGGATTGTTGTTTGCCATCGCGCTCGTCGGTGGAATGTCGTTTCCGTGGGCAGTGGGGCAACTTTCGCAAAGATTCGGTGTGCACTACGCGATGATGGTACCGCTTGCCGGAGCTGCCGGGATTTGCGCATTGGCGGGAAAAATCCTGTGGGCCGAGAAGCGCCGATATGGTCGGTAAGAAAGCAAAAAATCGAATGGCGCAGCACTGCGTATTGGCGGTGGACTTGGGTGGAACGAAACTGGCGGCTGCGCTGGTGAACGCCGATGGAAAAGTCTTGGCGCGCAAGAGCGTGCCAGTGGACGGCAGTTCCGCCCTGGCGCCCGTGAAGCAGATCGTGGCATTGGCGCGGGAATTTGCGGGCACCAAGAGCTTACGAGGAAAAGTCGCGGCAGCTGGAGTAGCGGTCCCTGGACTGGTGCGGCGGGACGGAAACGTGTGGGCGCCAAATTTGCGGGGCTGGAAGAAAATGCCATTAGCGCGGCGATTGAAGAGCGCTCTGGGAGTTTCCGTGTCGGTAGAAAGCGACCGGAACGCGGCGGTGCTGGGGGAAGTATGGCGCGGGGCGGCACGCGGTAAAAAAGATGCAATCGTACTGATGCTGGGAACCGGGATCGGCGCGGGGATTTTGAGTGGTGGAAGATTGGTGCGGGGTGCGCATGAGTTGTCCGGGTGCGCCGGGTGGATGGTGGTCACGAACGAACCCGCACTGAAGGAGCAATGCCTGGGTCAGTTGGAATCGCTAGCCGCCGGTCCGGCGATTGCCCGCGCAGCGCAAAAAGAGTTAGCGCGCGGCAAAGGCGGATTGTTGGAAAAGATTCAAGCGGAGGCGATAACCGCTTATGAAGTGGCAGAGGCAGCACGACGCGGCGACAGGCTTGGCATAGAGGTGTATCGGGAGGCGGGCCGAATGTTGGGATATGGCGTCGCCAACTTGGTCAGCTTATTTGATCCGGAGATAGTAGTGATTGGTGGAGGATTGGCGGGTGCGAGCGATTTGCTTCTGGAGGCGCTCCGTGCGGCCATGAAGGAACGAGCGCAGCCGATTGCCGCAGAAAAAGTGAAGCTTACGGTCAGCCGCTTGGGTGGCGACGCAAATCTATTGGGAGCGGCTTGGGCAGCAATGGAAAGAAGCGGCCGCAAACTTGGAAACGGCGAGCGATGAACCGTGATTTTCGAAATGCTGCGACTGTACGAAAGTCGGTATTCCTTGACCATCAGAGCGCGGATTCTGCGGAGCTAAGCCCTTTATCTTCTTTGTCTGCATTTGGCGGTTCAGAACTCCATAGGTCAGTGGTTCGAGTTCCCTCGCCGGCGTCAGTTTTGCCACCCGCCCACAACCTCCGCAGAAACTAAGGTTATGTAATCGTCACCTTGGCAGGATCATGGCGTTGCTCTTCAATGATATCTTGGGAGTGGCGCCGTCAAAATCAGCCGCACAGTCGAACTTCATGGACGTTCTTACCAAACTCTTTGAGCAGCATTTTCACCTGCCCGTGGAGCAGGTTCAGCCCCTGCAAGGCCAGCTTGGCGGATCGGGACGCAGAATCATTCGTCTCTCTGCCGCGAGAACCACTGCGGTCGGCATTCTTTACGACGTGCGCGAAGAGAACGTCGCGTTCCTCGAGTTCTCCCGCCACTTTCGCAAGCATGGTCTGCCGGTGCCCCAGATTTACGCCCAGGATCTCGATCATGGCGC
>DATBEI010000149.1:0-8120 GCA_036269595.1 Candidatus Sulfotelmatobacter sp. | reverse complement strand
TCGGCCCGAGCCAAGTCCAGATTGTTCCTGGCCCGAATCAGTTCCTGTCGTCGTGCGGCCCTGCGCACCTTCGCAGTCAAAAGGTCCGATTCCACAACCAAGCCACTGTCGAATCGCGACTGACTGCGATCCAAGATCGACTGAGTTGTCTTTAGCGCCTGCTCAGCAAGCTCCATCTGTTTCGTCGCCAACAATGCTTCGTAATATGCATCGACGACCCGGAATACGATCTCCTGCTCGGTACGTTCCAGTTGATGGCCGGCAGATTCATTCCTCTGCTTCGCCCGAGTCACGCCGTGCCAACTGGCACCGGAGTCAAACAAAGTCCAAGTTCCTCCAAAACGCGTGCTGAAGTTTCCAAAGGGCAAGGGAGTGTTCAGCTTATTCAGCGAAAAATCATCAGCCGTGAAGCGCTGCTGCCGCAATCTGCTGCCAAACACGTAAACAGGATCATTGCCGCGTGTTGCAGTTTCGGAGAACGTCACTCGCGGCATCAGAAACGAGCGCGCTTCGCGGACATCCGCGGACGATACTCTCGTGTCAGCGACAGCCGCCTTGCGGAGAGGGTTCTTCTCCAGCGCGATCCTTACCGCCTGCGGAAGCGTTAGAGGCGAAGGATCAACGGTTTGTTGGGCCTGAACCGGTGGCGAAACCCACATTGCGGCTGTGGCCACGACGACGAATTTGAGGGGAATCTTCAACTCTGGGCTCCGGCAGTTTGGGTCGTCTTTATCCACTCGGTCTTCTCTTCGACGATCTCGTACGTCGTATGGAAACTCGCCGTCTTTTGCACCATGGCCCCTACAGAACAGTACTTTTCTTCGGAAAGACGAATCGCTTCCTCCAAAGCCGCGACGTCAATCTCGTTGCCCGTGACTACGTGGTGAATCCGCACCGCCGTGAACACTTGCGGTGGACGCTCCGCTTGGTCGGCCTCGACCCGAACTTCGTACCCAGTGACTTTTTGGTGGTGCTTCTGGCGCAGAACCGTGATGACATCGAACGCCGTACAACCAGCCAATCCCGCTGCGACCAGTTCGATCGGTTTCGGACCGGTTCCCCCCGCCGCGTCGTCTAACAGCAGATTGTGCCCGCTGCCGGTGAGTGCCACAAACTGCCTCCGCTGCCTAAGTGCTTGAGTCAGTTCAACCTTGGCGCTAATCATGATTGCTCTCCTGTTTGCTTCTATCGACTAGGAACAGGAATAAATGCACAAAGCAGGATTTTGTTACAGGGAAAATTCGAAAAAGAAGCGTGGAGAAAAGGATGGACCTTACGCTTACGGCCGAACGGTGGCCACAACTCGGGCATAGTTCTTCATTAGTTCCTTGCGCAGCCTAACCGCCGCCTTCCCAGAGGGCTTCGCTGCCGGCGATCTCCGGCACTGCTCAATCGTTGCTTCGAGACTGGCCAGAAACAACTTGCACGGCCCGCATCCGTCGAGGTGTCTTTCCAGTTCCTCGCACAGAGAATCGTCCAACTGCTCATCAAGATAGTTCGAGAGTTCGGCAAACATCGCTTTACACCGCGCCGGTTTGGGTTCCTCGGCAGAAGCGCCGTGCGGCACGACGGCGCCAATGCTGTGACCCGGTCGCGGTTTCCAAGCTTTCATGAGTTCCTTCCGGACGAACAGCCTGGCGCGGTGCAGTCGAACCCGGACCGTTCCTGCGCGCAGCCCTGTGATCTCGGCAACATCTTCGTCGGTCAGACCCTCCATGTCTCGTAACACCAGAACAATGCGATACTGCGCGGGCAATTTTTGAATTGCTTCTCGCAACATTCCAGCTTCTTCGCTTCGAATCGCGAACCTTTCCGGGTTAATTCCACCGTCGGCACTCAATTTTTCCAATTCCCGCCGATCTGGCATCAGTTCTTCGAGAGATAGCTCCCGATTCGGAGCGAATTTGCTTCGGCGGCGACTCATCAGGCATCGGTTCTTTGCAACCTTATAAAGCCAGACTATGAGGGCCTTCGGACTGTCAAATTTCGGCAGGAGTGGAACTGACTTCAGCAGGACTTCCTGCATGGTATCTTCGGCGTCTTGCCGCTGACCGCAGACTCTCATGCTGAAGGAAAACACAGTCTTTTGCAGTAGAGCGAGAGCCTGTTCCAAGGCTTCATCGTCGCCTCGCTGCATGAGCTGAATCGCTTGCTCTATTTCGGAACGCATCCAGTTCAATGTAGCACCAGCAAAGAGGGCTGGCCGGACCAGCCCTCCTTTCAGGCGGAGTCCTCAGAACTCCGCAACCACGCCCAGTGTCACCATCTTGGCTGTGTCGTAGGTGGGGAAGCCCAGTATCGGGACGGAGTTGAGACGCTTGGGGGCGCCCACCTGCCAACCGGATCCGGACCATCCGTAGTTGTAGTTGATATAGCTTCCTTTGACCACGAAGTGATCATGAATGCGGTGCGTCAGATAAGCTTCGTAGACATTGCCTCGGGTGTCGGTCTTGGGAGCGATGATGTCATCTTCGGCCTGGGCAAAGTTGAACCAGTACTCCGTACCATGATTGAACTCGACTCCAACCTTGGTGCGTCCATCATCTTTGGGAATGCTGTACCTGACACCCACGTAGTACATTTGGCCGTCATGATTCGAGGGCGCTTCAAAAGGATCGCTCATGAGACCGCCGAACGGTGTAGTCAGGCCATTGGGACGAAGGCCTGACCAGTTACCGCTAACGAAAAGATCGAAGTTCCGCAATTTTTTCTGCAGATTTATACCGTAAAGGTCAATGGCTCCCAGGTTTGCCGACGGCGCGTAGCGCATAACGATCGGAGCCGTGATCGAAGCGCCAGTCAGGGGATTGTTGGGCAACACCATCAATCCATCGAAACCGTCGGTCACGTTCCAGGCGCGCGCTAGCGTCACTTGGATGAAGGTCTTATCGGTGCTGTATAAATCTATATTGCCGCCGAACAGATGCACCGACTTGACCCGGTCCGCGGGAGTCTCCAGCAAATTTCCATTGCCGAAGCCGGACGAGTAGCCCATGCCGTAACAGGCGCGTAGAGTCATCTTCTCGCTGACCTTGTAGCCGGCGGTGATTCCGTCGAATTGGAAGTCGATAAGGGCGCCCGAGGGCGTGCCTCCACGCGGCTCATCGTCACGGAAGTTCAGGGGTGGGCCATCCGTCGATGGGCGGCGCCCAATCGAAAGATACAACTTCGATCCACCGATGTCGTTCCAACTGAAGAAGGCCCGTTCGACTCGCACCATGTCGCCGCTTGGCACCCCGGCGGTGGTGCCATCAATCGCAAGGGAAGTCGGTTGCCCGTCGAACACCTGCAGGCCACTCGAATCTCCGAATACCTTATACATGCTCAAACGCGCTCCGAAACTGACGTTGTCGGCGACGTGAGCATCGAAACGCAGGCGAAGCCGGTTCGTCATCAGGGCATCGCTGTTCGCACTGTACGCAGCCTGGAGAACTCCCGGCACCTGGGTGAGATAGTTCGTGAGCATTTGCTGCATCTGGGGCGAAAACTTTCCCACAGACTGCTTCAGAGCGGGAAATGTAAGGTTATTGGTGAAATATTGGTATTGGGCGTAATTCTGTTGCACCTGCTGGCCAAGAAAGCCGGAGAACTGGCTTGGCGTCATTTGGCCGAGCATGTTGGGATTGAACGTCATCCCCAGTCCACCCTGCGACTGAGGCGCAAACAGCCAGAGCGTATTCACCATCAGGTTCTGCGTTTGCATGCCGTCGTAATGGGCGGGAATGTTGCCGCGAATGGTGTGAACCTCGAAGCGGTAGTCACCTCCCCACTCCAATCGGTCGCGAAGAGATTTCCGTTCGGCCGTGTTGGCCCGCTCGTTAAGGTCACGGACACTGGCCTGAAGATCCGAGAGAGCTTCATCTTTCGGCGCCGGCGGCAGCGCGACTGCGGCCGGGGTGGCAGGCGTCTGGGCAGCGGCTTTGCCCGCGTTCTCTTGCGCATCGAGCCGTTGCTCCATTGTATTGATGGTCTTCTTAAGTTGGTCGATTTCCTGACGAAGCTGAGCGGCATCATCCGTCGCAGGCGGCGCGGTTTGAGCCCAAAGCCCCGAAACCAGCAGGAAGATCGGTACTGTCAGTAGAAGTTTCCGCATAGTAACAATTCCTCTCTTCTATGAATTGCGCGGCCGGGACGGTTCTGAGGCCGAAAGGCCGGGCCATACGGGTCGGGTGAGTAAGTACGTTGACCGAGTACAGCAGGTACATGATTCACCAAGAGCTATATTGTCGTCAGTGCGCATAGTCACATACTTGCGATAATTAGAAAGTACGAAAGTACGTATACGAATGTACTCGCCTGGGAAACATTAGAACTTAATCATGTGTGCTCCGAATCACAGAAGTGCAGCGTAAATGCGGCTATGATTCCGGTTAGTTGCGAAGTTGCGAAAGTTAATAAGCAGGAGGATTCATGATGCGGTTTGCCAAATTCATGCTGCTGTTGGTCGTAGCCATCGTCGTATCCGGCATTTTCTCAGCTCTGCCTGCCGCCCAAAGAGGCAGCGAAACCAAAGGACGTCACTTTTTCAAAGACACTTGCCGCCAATGCCACACGAAGGGAGCCGTCGGAGGAGAACTCACCCCCATGAACAAGACGATGGCCCAATGGCGCGCTTATTTTGCCGCGGGGACGCACAACCACGGGAAAGAACCGCTGGCCAAGTACCTGCCGGCGGACCAACTGCTCGATTCTTCTGCCTTCCTTATTAGTCACGCAGCGGACTCGCCACAACCAGAGACCTGCGGCAAGTAAGACGTGAGCCTGGCGGCGCTTGCAGGCGACTTGCGAGCCCCGCTTTCTGCGCGAGGAGAAACAGATATGACTCGAGTAATACAGCCATCCCAGTCAGGGCGGACCAACGGGTTCCGGCCTTTGTTGTACACGATGGTCGGCATCGTGTTGTGCGCTGCGTCGGTTGGCCAAAGTTCGACTGCGGGTCCGAACGCGCCGAATGTGCCTGCCAAGTCTCTGAAGCTCGCACATCCCCAGATCGTTCTCAAAGATGAGGCCGGGGAGAATGTGCTCAAGAGCGGTAAGCCGATTAGTACACGCCAGACTTGTGGCGGAGACTGTCACGACTATGAGTTTATTGCCAACAGCTTTCATTTCCAGCAGGGCAAGAACGAAATGGATCGCGCACTGCTCACTTCGCATGCTGCTCCTCCGTTCAATACATCCCCGGGAATGTTCGGAAAGTTCTCGATTATTCCGAACCGCCAACTCACTCGGGCAGACATCAAAGATCCCGCGGACGCCGATATGAGTCAACCGGAGTGGCTGACGAAATGTGGCGGCTGCCATACCGGCGGCGGGATCTCGGAGTACGACTTGCACGGGCGCCGCTTTCTTAGTCCCGAGGCGAAACCCAGTGGGCCTTTGGATCCAAGCTATAGCATTCGCGATCGGGAAACGGGTCAGATCATCCCTTGGGATTGGCAAAGAAGCGGCGTTGCGGAAGCGGATTGCTTTTTATGTCATGTTCCCAAAGCCAGCCGGGGTGAGCGCAAGAAGGAAATGTCTGCGGGCGACTTTCGCTGGGCCAATAATGCGACGCTCGTCGATACCGGCATCGTGGTCCGGCAACCGAGCGGTGCATTCACATACAACCACAGCGCCTTCAATAGCGATGGAACGGTGAAGGCGGAGGCTATCGACCTCTCTGATCCCACACTTGAAAACTGTGCCCAATGCCATGGCTTTACGGCCCGAAATACGACCACGATTCAGCCTATTCAACACGCCGACATCATGCGCGGCACCGAGAAGGCTGGATGGATCTACAACGGCGCAAAGATCAGCGACACGATCTCTCCCAACATGGTTGGGAAGGAGAAGATGGACTTCCCCTGGGACGTTCACGCCGCGGCGGGATTGATTTGCATCGATTGCCATTTCTCTTTAAATAACCCAGGACGCATGATTCAAGAGGACCCGAAGAAGAATCTACGCTATAAGCCCACAGAGGAGGACCTGGCGGTTTATCTGCGGCGCCCGAATCACAATTTTGCGCGGGGCAACATTCCTCCGGAGACGGTGAATCTGACGCAGCATGACACCATGCGGGCGTGCGGCGATTGTCACGACGCGGAGAAAGGGCACGCGTTCCTTCCTTACAAATCCGCGCACCTGCGATCTCTCGCCTGTCAAACTTGCCACATCCCGGCCGTCCACTTTTGGGCGTACCGAAGCGACGATTGGGGTTTTGTCATGGACACCGGCGGCAGTCGCATCACGTATCGCGGTATCGAGGGCTCCATCGTCGATCCGGAATCGGAAGTGAGAGGTTATCTACCCGCCTACATTCCGACGGTCGACAAGAACAACAATCAGCAAATACGGCCGACCAACCTGATCACCGGAGTCTACTGGTTCGACAAGAGCAAAGGCAGGCCGGTCTTTACGTGGCAGGTACAAAATGCTTTCTACGCCGGCAAAGCGGCGGAAGGGGAATTCCCTTATCGACCGGAGATTTTGAAGGCTTTCGCGGACAAGGATGGCATCATCGACCTTCCTCAGGCGGTTTATGACACGCCGGAGAAGATCGCCCTGGTCAAGGGCCTGCTGCAGACCTATTCCGGTGTTGCGGATCCCGAGCTTCACATTGAAGTCGTGCCTTGGGCCATGACACACGGCGTGGTCGGTAAGAAACAGGCGATTCGGGACTGCGCGGCATGCCATGGGAAGAACAGCATGCTCGCCCGCCCCGTCGATCTAAACTCATCACTTCCCACCGGAGTGCCGGTCGTGTATCGCGGCAAGAAACTGAGTGTTGTGAACTTCACTTCGAAAGAGCCAACCTTCGACAACCGGGTTTTGATCAGCTCTTTCTACATAGTCGGTTACAGCCGAGCCGGATGGGTGGAGTGGATCGGTTGGCTGTGCGTAGCCGGCGCAGTCTTGTTCAGTCTTTTACACGGCGCATTTCGCCTTTTTGGTGGTCACTCATGAACTCAGCATTACCTTTGTACTCCCTTCACGAACGCATCTGGCACTGGCTTCAGGCAGCTGGCATGATGAGTTTGATCCTCACTGGCATGGCCATTCATTACCCGGACCGCTTCGGAATCTTTGGTTCAATGGCAAACGCGGTTCGCTGGCATTCCTGGATTGGATTTGCGCTGATCTTCAACGCCTTCCTTGGGATCTTCTATCACGTGACGGCGGATAAGTATCATCACTTTCTTCCACGCATGGATGACTTTACCGGGGCCGCCGTTCGCCAGGCGCGTTTCTATTTCTATGGCATTTTCAAAGGAGAAAAGCACCCGTTCGACGCTGATCCGCGGCGGAAACTGAACCCTCTGCAAAAGATCACATACCTGCTGCTGCTCAACGTTTTGCTGCCATTTCAGATTGTCACTGGAGTCCTGATGTGGGGTGCCGATCGATGGCCTGGACTCTTCTCACGGATTGGAGGACTTTGGGTTCTTGGTCCGGCGCACACACTTGGAAGTTATCTGTTCCTGGCGTTTTTGACTGGGCACATTTACCTGTCGACAACCGGCCCTACCCCGAGCAGTCTCCTTCGTGCGATGATCACGGGCTATCATGTTGATGCGGAATGAGTGCCTTGACTTAGGTTATTGAATAGGGGGCGAAAAATGAAAGGTCGCAATGGGAAGCGCTCCATGGACGAAGAACTTTATGAGAGGCGAGCAGGAATCTGCAAGGCTTTTGCCAACCCCGTCC
Source organism: Candidatus Sulfotelmatobacter sp. (assembly GCA_036269595.1). GTDB lineage: Bacteria > Acidobacteriota > Terriglobia > Terriglobales > Acidobacteriaceae > Sulfotelmatobacter. Next base: position 431 of record DATBEI010000149.1, on the reverse strand, counting down.
GTCTGAAAATCCTCGATTTAATCGCCGATCGTGAACGTCCCGTCTCCGAACTCCGTCGGCGCTTAGGCGTGTCGGAAGCCAATCTCTCCCAGCACTTGGCCGTATTGAGAGCCGCTGGCGTGGTCCAGACACGTCGAACCGGAAAACAAGTTCATTGCTACCTTGCGCTCCCCGAAGTTAAAGAGGCTTGTGCTCTGATCTGCGCAGTGCTTCGGGCTCAAGTGAAGAGTGGGCGTCGGCTTGTGATCTGATTCGCTCGCGTATTTCTTGCGTTTTATGGCGGTCACGTGTCAAGAAACTCTGTCTTGCATTTATTCAGGCAGGGCCGGAGCCACTATCGCTCGTTGAAGCCTAGATTCTCCGGTTCGGTATGGCTATTTCACGTTGCCCCTTTGGTGTTCGTCGAAGTGACGCAATGAGCGAGGCAGCAA
>DATBEI010000148.1:0-8672 GCA_036269595.1 Candidatus Sulfotelmatobacter sp. | reverse complement strand
TGCGACGAACATGTGGTGGGCCCAGACCAGGAATCCGAAGACGGCGATGGCGATCGACGAGAAGGCAACGAAGCTGTAGCCGAAGATACGCTTGCGCGAAAAGCAGGCGATGATCTCGGTGACCACTCCCATCGAGGGCAGAATCATGATGTAGACGGCGGGATGTGAATAGAACCAGAATAAATGCTGGAAGAGCAGGGGATCGCCGCCAAGTTTGGGATCGAAGATGCCGAGATGGAGGGCGCGTTCGGCGACGACCAGCACGAGCGTGATGGCGATCACCGGAGTACCGAGAATCTGAATGATGCTAGTTGCGTAGTGAGCCCAGATAAAGAGAGGCAGCCGCGACCACGTCATGCCCGGAGCGCGCATGCGGTGGATGGTGACCACGAAATTCAGGCCGGTGAGGATGGAGGAGAATCCCGCGACAAAGATGGCCAGTCCCGCTTCGATAACCTTGGTGTTGCTGAAGGCGGTGCTGAAAGGCGTGTAGAAAGTCCATCCGGTATCGACGCCGCCGGTGAGCATGCAGTGCAACATCATGATGCCGCCGATGATGTAGAGATACCAACTCAGCAGGTTGATGCGGGGGAAAGCGAGATCTTTGGCGCCGATCATCATGGGCACCAGGAAATTGCCGAGGACGGCGGGAATGGACGGGATAAGGAAGAAGAAGATCATCACCATGCCGTGCATGGTGAAAAGTTTGTTGTAAGTATCGGCCTGAACCAGGTCGCCGGCGGGGGTGAGGAGTTCCAGACGGATGAGCAGCGCGAAGAAGCCGCCGATGAAAAAGAAAAACGTGATGGAGATCAGGTAGAGCAGGGCGATGCGCTTGTGGTCGGTGGTGAAGAGCCACGAGCCGACTCCATACTCTTTATTCAGATAATTTTCGCGTTCGACGGGTTGAATGGTTGTGGTAGCCATACTCATTGCACCTGACTTCCTGCGGCTTTGTCATTGTTCTGGTCCGCTGTAGCAGCGGTTTTTACCGGCGTTGCCACGGGCTGAGATATAGATTTCACGTAAGCAACCAGCGCGTTCAATTGCTCCTCGCTCACGAGTCCTTGAAACGTGGGCATGACGGACTTGAATCCGTTGACGACCTTGGCGCCGGGATCGAGGATGGATTCGCGAATGTAATTTTCATCGGCGGTGACGGTTCGTCCGTCGGCGAGTTGCACGGGCTTGCCGAACACGCCTTGCAGGTTCGGGCCGCGGCCTTGCGTGTCGGTGCGATGGCAGGTGACGCAGCCGAGTTCGGCGAAGATTTTTTCTCCGGTGGCGGAGAGCGGGCCGGAGGTGCCGCCGCCCATCCAGGCCTCGAACTGCGCGGGTTCCATGACGACGATGGAGCCGATCATGCCGGAGTGCATGGTGCCGCAGTATTCGGCGCAGAACAGGTGATAGGTGCCAGGCTTGGTGGCATGAAACCATGCCATCGTGTAGCGGCCGGGCAGCACGTCCTGCTTCATGCGGAAGGCGGGAACGTAGAAGCTGTGGATGACATCCTGGGAAGTCATGATGAGCTTGATGTCGCGGCCGACAGGAACGTGAAGTTCGTTGATTTCGCGCTGGCCTTCGGCGTGCTCCAGTTTCCACATCCACTGCTTGGCCACGACGTAAACTTCGGTGGAATCGCGCGGCGGCGTGCGGCTTTTGAAATAGACGACCGCGCCCCAGGCGAAGATCGCCAGGAAGACGAAGAGCGGGATGATCGACCAGGTCAGTTCGAGGGGAATGGAGCCTTCGATCTGCTCGGCGAGAACACCGCGGCGATGGCGGTAGCGCGCGGCGAAGTAGACGACGGCGGCAAAAATGAGCAGCGTCATCATTCCTGACACGATGAGCAGGAAGATGAAGAGGGCGTCGACGTTGCCCGCCGCCGTGGAGGCCCTTGCGGGCCATAATGGAAAATTATCGAACATAGTTCAATTTAGTTACACGTTTATAAAACGAAGCGCAGCCCACGTAGGGACGGACGCATTCGTCCGTCCAGCAGGCCCTGACGGACGAATGCGTCCGTCGCCACACAATTCCCTTTACTGCGCTCGGGATGACAATCAAAGAACATTGCCGTGACCTTGCTTGGCTTCGCGCCAACCTTTTCGCGGCGCGAGTTTTTCCAAACGAAACAGGATGAACAGGAAGCAGGCCATTATCAAAATGGTGAGGCCGCCGCCCAGGCGCAACATATTACTGACGACGGCGCCGTATTTTCCGGTCGCAGGATCGTAGTGATAGCAGTAGAGCAGGACTTGGTCGACGGCGTTTCCGATTTTGTCTTGCGAGGCTTCGACCAGGCCCATGCGCAAATCTTTGGGCGGAAAATCCACGCCGTAGAAGTAGCGTGAGATGCGGCCCTGCGGGGTCAGCACCATAATGGCGGTGGCGTGCGCGTACTGGTTAATCCGGGGATCGTACTGATATTGGAAGCCAACGGCCTTGGTGAGCGCGTTGATTGATTCGGCTGGTCCAGTCAGGAAATGCCAGCCGCTAGCGGCACCGGGACGTCCGTAGCGCTTCAGGTAGTCCTGCTTCTTAGCCGCGGCGATGGCGGGCGTTTCCCGTGGATCGAAACTGATGGTGAGCACGTCGAATTGGTCGCCTACGTCAAACTTCACCATCTTCATCGCGCCGGTGAGTCCGGCCAAGACCTCGCCGCAGAGCATGGTGCAGTTGTAGTAGACGAGGTTCAGGATGAGCGGCTTTTTGCCGAAGTAGTCGCCGAGTTTGACGGCGCGGCCCGTGTCGTCGACGAAGGCAAGATCGGGTGGAACTTGTCCGTTGAGGTGCTGTTCGATGCCGACGTTCTGCAAATACGGCGGGCGAACGTTGGCGGGCGGCGACATGATTCCTTTGGTCATGGCTTGAGGCCATGCATTTCCGCTGACAGTCAGAAGAAGCCCGAGCATCAGCAAGAAATGCCAGGCCGCTTGTGGATTTAGTCGGCGCGAGATCCCTTCGGCAGGCTCAGGGCAGGCTCTTCGCTCCGCTTGAAAAGCGGCTGCGCTCAGGATGACAGAATCGCGGGATCGGGCTGTCGAGCTTCGCTCGACTGGACGGGCGGGGGCGCCCGTCCCCACATGAGCGCCTGTCCTCACATGAGTGACCGTCCCCACATGAGTTGCCACATGGGCGGCCGCGATTATCGAGTTGTGATTCTTATTGCTCACTTCTTTGCCTTCTTCTTTTCCGCGTTTTCTGTCGTCGGCTTCGAGGGCTGGCCGGCTGTTTCGGCTCCGGATTGCGCGTGCACGGGAAGTCCACGCTGCGCGATCAGGTCCATGGCGCGGTCGATGGGAATGCGGACGGTGCCGGCCTTTTGGTCTACCCAATCGTAGGTGCCGAGCGTTTCTGCCTCGTTGGTGCGAATTGAGTCGAGTTGACTCCGTTCGTCGACTTCCAGTTGGGGGCTCGGGAAGTTCTGTTTTAAATAATCCTTGTAGTCGGACGAAAGTTTGCGCGTGTCGGTTGGAGCGTTCGTGACCAGGGGGCTAACCGCGGTCTGGTTCGCCTGCGAGCGCTTTTCCAAAAACGAGTACACGCCGTTCACGACGAAGTACACGAACAGCCCGGCGAGGGCAAGCCCTAACAGGAAATAGAGAACGCCGGAGACGCCGATGTCCCGGCGCTCGTAGCCGCCATTGGCGGGCGGTTTCACGGGATGGAGATCGTTACTCATGCGTTCTCCGGATGATGATGCTGCGGCTCGAGGACTTCTATCGCAGACGGATCATAGACCGGCAGCAACGGCAGCGAGCCCAGATTGCGGAAGAAGTAAGCGAGCCAGAAGCCGCCGATGGCAATTGGCACAACGATGTCGGCCACGGTCACGTTGAAAGTCTTTGAAAAATTCGGCTCGATGATCCAGAACAAACCCAGGTAGCGCATCAGCATCAGCCACACTGCCAGCCACACCAGTTTGCGGATATTGCGCTTAAAAGGACGTGAAAGCAAAATCGTGAACGGGACGGCAAAGTGGAACAGGACGAGAGTGAGACCGATATAGCCCCAACCGCCGTTCAACCGCCGCATATAAAAAGTGATTTCCGCTGGCAGGTTCCCCGCCCAGATGATGAGCCATTGGGAAAAGCTGAAGTAGGCCCAGACCATGATGAAGGTGAGCATCCACTTACCGTGGTCGTGCACGAAGTCGGGCTTCAACATCTCCGACATGGGCTTGTAGTTGAAGAGAATGCGCTCGACTACCACCGCGAAGCACATGGCCGACAGGACTTCACCAATGAGAATGATCAGGCCGAAGATGGTAGAAATCCAGCTGGGATCGAGTGACATGACCCAGTCAATCGCGGCAAAAGAAATGGTGAAGGCATAGAGAATGAGGCCGGGTCCGGCTACCGCTTTGAAGCGCTGCGTGTTGTCAGGAGCGCCGGCGCGGTCGGTTTGCTTCGACCAATGCGAGAGCAGGAACGAGAGCAAGTTCCAGATGGCGAAGTAGAAAACGGCGCGAAGGATGAAGCCGTTGGTGGTGAGATACGTTTTGGTGATGTCTTCGAGGTGTTCGCGGAGATGCTTGTCGGCAATTTGATCTAGCGGCTGAGCCCAGATGTACACCTTATGCATCCCGAGAATGACGGGGATGAACAGCAGCGCCAGCAACGGCAGGGTGCGCATGGCAGCGCCGAGAATGCGGCGGATGACCATGCCCCAACCGCCGCCGGTGAGGTGGCGGATCATCAGGATCGCCATGGACCCCAGGGCAACGCCCAGCCAGCACATGAAGCCGAGCAGGTAGGCGCGATAGAACTCCTGCGGCCGCACAAACGCGAGAATCACTGCCACAATGCCGAAGACGACGCCGACGATCAGGGACCGCTGCGCAATGGTCTTCACCACCGGCGGAGGTGTCAGATCGAGATGGTTCACAGGCGCGGCGCTCATTTCTGTTCCTCGGGTTTGGAATTCGTCTCGGGCAATACGGCGGGCAGGGTCGCGCCAGTTCCCGGCTCGCGGAATTTCAGCGGCTCGGAGGGAATCTTCTGTCCGGCGGGCACATCCGACATGGTCGCGTTCTGGCTCAACTGGAGAGCGCGAATGTAGGCCACGATGTCCCAGCGATCGCGCGGCGGAATCTGGGACGCGTAGTCGGGCATGATTCCGAAACCTTCGGTCATGACGTCATAGAAATATCCCAGCGGCGCTTTCCGCAGCCGCTCGATGTGATACGAGGGCGGTTTGCGGGAGAATCCGCGCGAGGGTACGAAGCCGTTGCCGTCGCCCAGTCGCGAGTGGCAGGGAGCGCAGAAAATGTTGAAGCGCTCGCGGCCACGCTGCAACACTTCTTTGGTGACAGCAAAAGGCATGGCGTCGCCGGGATTGTTGCCGATCTTGCCGGTATAGAAATAGGAATTTTCGTGCAACTGGCCACGGGCGACCGTGCCCTCGACGGGTGGGCGCTCAGAGCGCTGGTCGGTGAAGAAGTCGCTGCGCGAGAGTGGATTCTGACGCGGCTGCACGTGCATGTCGATGCGGCAGGCGGTGGTTAGGGTGATGGCGGTGATCGCGGCCGAGACCTTTAACCACGAAGGGCACGAAGGCTCACGAAGGAAAGACCAGAGGGCTGGCTTTCGGGGAATCCCACCCTTGCGCAGATTGCGCGCCAGGATGGGGCACCCAGCGACAAAAACCTTTAACCACGAAGGGCACGAAGGTTCACCAAGGAAAGCCCATAGTGCGGGCTTCTGTGGAATCTCACCCTTGCGCAAAATGCGCGCAACGATGTTGCACCCGGCTAGAACCCTCAGCCACGAAGGTTCACGAAAACCTGGACGGGCGAATGCGCCCGTCCCCACACAAGTTTGTTTGCAGAGGTGCTCCATTTAGCTTGGCACCTCCGAAATCGAGCGCGGGGCAAAGCTTTCCAGAAAGCGGCGCGTTTCCGCTGAATCGTACTTTTTGTCGGTCGAGAACACGATCAGGAAAAAGCGATCTTTCGAGGCCGAGGAGAAGCGCGGGACGTTGAATACCGGGTGATACGGCATGGGCAGGCCGTTGAGCGCGAGCATGCCGAAGACCGCGGAAATTCCGGCGAATAGAATCGTCATCTCGAAGGTGATGACAATAAAGGCGGGCCAGGAATGCGGAGGCTTGCCGCCGATGTTCAGCGGATAATCGACGGCGGCCATCCAGTACTGCATGAGGTATCCAGTAAGGCCGCCGACGATGCCGCCGATCAATACGACCAGGGGAACTTCGTCGCGATGAAAACCGATTTCCTCCGCGAGACCTTCAATCGGAAAGGGGCTGTACGCGTCGATCTTCTTGTAGCCGGCCTGATGCGTGGCGTGGGCCGCGTCGACGAGCGCCTGGGCCGAATCGAACTCGGCCATGATGCCGTAGATGGGATCGCGCTTCATATTCTGAACCTCGACACCGCGCCCGCCATCATTCCTTCACCTCCGCCTCAGGCAGGAGGGTGCGCATTTCAAAAATCGAAATCGCAGGCAGTAGCCGTAGGAATAAGAACATCGCGGCCAGGAACATTCCGAGGGTACCGATGAAGGTCATCCAGTCCCAACGCGTGGGGTAGTACATGCCCCAAGAGGAAGTCAGGAAATCGCGACTCAGGCTAACGACTACGATGATGAAACGCTCGAGCCACATGCCAATCAGAACGACGCCGGAGATGAAAAACAGCGCCATCGGACTGGTGCGCAGCCTGCGAATCCAAAGCGTTTGGGGAATAAAAATGTTGCAGGCCAGCAATGCGAAATACCAAGGCGCATACGGTCCGTGCAGGCGATTCCAGAGGGTGAAGGCATCGTAGCGATCGCCGCTGTACCAGCCCATGAAAGCTTCGATCCCGTAACCGTAGGCGACGATGAGTCCGGTGGCCAGCATGACCTTGGCGGAATTCTGCAGGTGGCGCTCGGTGATGAAATCTTCCAGCCCATAAATTTTGCGGATGGGGATGGCAAGCATCAGCACCATGGCGAATCCGGAATAGATGGCGCCGGCGACGAAGTAAGGCGGGAATATGGTGGTGTGCCATCCCGGAACAATGCCGATGGCGAAATCGAAACTGACAACCGTGTGAACCGAGAGAACCAGCGGCGTCGCTAAACCGGCCAACAACAGGTATGCAGTCTCGTAGCGGTGCCAGTGGCGGGCCGATCCGCGCCATCCGAATGAGAGCATGCCGTAAACGATTTTGAGCGGCCGTTTGTCGCTGCGGTCGCGCAGTGTGGCGAAGTCTGGGATCAGCCCCATGAACCAGAACAATGCGGAAATCGTGGCATATGTGGAAACCGCGAATACGTCCCACATGAGCGGGCTGCGAAACTGCGGCCACACGCCCATGGTGCTGGGATAAGGAAACAGCCAGTAGGCGAGCCACGGGCGGCCGACGTGGATGGCCGGGAAGATTCCAGCGCACGCGACCGCAAACAGTGTCATCGCCTCGGCGAAACGGTTGATGGAATTGCGCCATGACTGGCGCAGCAATAAGAGGATGGCGGAGATTAAAGTGCCGGCGTGTCCAATGCCGATCCACCAGACGAAGTTAACGATGGCAAAACCCCAGCCGATGGGAATGGTGTCGCCCCAGATGCCGATGCCCTTCAGGAACAGGTATCCGATGGCGAACAGCATCATCATGGTCAGCATGAAGGCGATGCCGAAGCCGATGAACCATCCGTTGGAGGCGGGACGGGTCAGCACGATGGCGCTGATTTTTTCCGTGACCGTTCCGAAAGTGTGGCCCGGCTCGATTACGGGAGCGCGTTCGAGTTCGGTCGAAGTTTTGTATTGCTCGTTCATGTGCTCTGCCAGCTAACCTCGGGGGCTAAAGCCCCCATCGTTTTTCGGCTCGTAACGGCACGGCTGAAGCCGTGCGCTTTCAAAACCTTTTCAACTCACTCTTGAAGCCGTCCCCTTTCAAAACCTTCTCACGCCTCGCTTCGCTTCGGCGCGACGGACGAATGCGTCCGTCGCTACGTGGACTTTTCTAAGTCCGGGTTTGGGTTACGTACTTCCGCCAAATATGTTGTTCTTGGGCGGGTGTTGAGTTCGCCCAGCAGGCTGTAATTTCTGGACTGCGCTTTTAACTTCGAAACTTTGCTGCTCGGGTCGTTGATGTTGCCGAAAATAATGGCGCCCGCGGGACAGGACTGCTGGCAGGCCGTCTGCAACTCGGTGTCGTTAATCTTGCGATCTTCGCGCTCGGCGTCGATGCGGCGCTCATTAATGCGCTGCACACAGTACGTACACTTTTCCATGACGCCGCGGCTGCGGACGCTGACGTCAGGATTGCGCATCATCTTGTATTGCGGTGTCTCCCAATCCTGAAAGAGCAGGAAATTGAAGCGGCGCACTTTATAGGGACAGTTGTTGGAGCAATAGCGGGTTCCCACGCAGCGGTTATAGGTCATATCGTTCAGGCCTTCGCTGCTGTGGACGGTGGCGCCGACCGGGCAGACCACTTCGCAGGGCGCGTCCTCGCATTGCATGCACGGCACCGGCTGGAAGAAAACCTTTGGATTATCGCGGTCGCGGGCGGCTTCGTCCTGGAAGTGGTAGTAGGTGTCGATGCGAATCCAGTGCATGTGGCGGCCGATGGCGCATTGTTCCTTGCCCACCACGGCAATGTTATTTTCCGATTGGCAGGCGAGCATGCAATTGTTGCAGCCTACGCAGGAATTCAGGTCAAT
>DATBEI010000128.1:0-36237 GCA_036269595.1 Candidatus Sulfotelmatobacter sp. | reverse complement strand
ACCGCTTTCCCGGTAATGGTCTCAACTTCGCTTTCATTGGGTACAAAGTAGTCGAGATCTTTGAGGGCGGCAAGATCAACTGTTTGAGCCGGAGCAGGGTTGAGGATGCAGCGAATCCCTTGCTTGCGGGCGAATTGGATTGTGTAATAAACCGTGGGCAGCGGTATTTCAAACTGCAGCACGATACAATCCGCGGCCTTTAACGTGTCCGCCGCGGCGTCAACATCGGCGGGCTTGAGCGCATCGTTTGCTCCCTTGACGACGAGGATGCGGTTCTGTCCATTGGCTTCGACAAAAATCGGCGCGACGCCGCTTGATAACCCTTCCACCTGCTTCACGTGGGTGGTGTCAATTCCCAGTTTGCGGAAATTTTCGATGGTGGCGGGGCCGAAAAGGTCGCTGCCCACCCGCGCGACCATAAAAACGTCTGCGCCGCAAAGGCGCGCCGCCACGGCCTGATTCGCGCCTTTTCCTCCGAACCCTAAGTCGAATTTTTGGCCGAAGATGGTCTCACCCGGCTTGGGAAAGACATTTGTGAAGGTGGTCAGATCGATGTTGGCGCTGCCTACTACCGCAATCTTGGGGCGCTTTGCCATTTCCGTTTCGGTCTTCTCCGCAAGCTTGCAGAACGCCGAGTCTATTCAGGCAAACGGATAGTGTCAACATGAGTGATTTCAGGTTGATCGCACTGTAGCCGTCGCCATTTCTGCTATAGTTTCGTTCCTCGACAATTGAAATTCTGGGAGGACCCCCATGCCCCGCAATGTCCGCTGCGCCCTGATTCAAGCCAGCAACGCGCTTTCCACTGAGCGCCCTCTTGCGCAGATCAGAAAAGCGATGATCGACAAACACATGAAGTTGATCGAGCACGCCGCGCGCAAGAAGGCGCAGATCCTTTGCCTGCAGGAACTTTTCTGCGGTCCATATTTTTGTGCGGAGCAGAATGCGCGCTGGTACGAGTTAACCGAACGCGTGCCCGACGGCCCGACCGTACAACTCATGCAGAAAGTTGCCGCGAAGCATCACATGGTGATCGTGGTCCCGGTTTATGAGGAGCAAATGCCGGGAGTTTATTTCAACACCGCGGCCGTCATCGATTCAGACGGACGCTATCTTGGGAAATATCGTAAGCACCACATTCCGCATTGCCATCCTGGTTTTTGGGAGAAGTTTTACTTCACGCCCGGCGATCTCGGTTATCCGGTATTCGAGACCAAGTACGCTCGCGTCGGTGTTTACATCTGTTACGACCGGCATTTCCCTGAGGGGGCACGCATCCTGGGACTCAACGGCGCAGAGATCGTATTCAATCCCTCTGCCACAGTGGCGGGGCTTTCGGAATATTTGTGGGAACTGGAACAGCCGGCACATGCCGTCGCCAACGGCTATTTTGTGGGCGCGATCAATCGGGTAGGAACCGAGAAGCCGTGGAGCATCGGCGAATTCTACGGAAAGAGTTATTTTTGCAATCCGCGCGGCAAAATCATTGCGCAGGCCAGTCGCGACAAAGACGAAGTTGTGATCGCGGACCTTGACCTCGACATGATTGCCGAGGTCCGCAAAGTCTGGCAGTTCTTCCGCGATCGCAGACCGGAGAGCTACGGTCCACTTACCACGCAGAGCGGGGCGTCAGCGGCGGCTGACTGATCCCGGCTCGAGTTCTCCTTTAACGCCAACCTCCATGACAGCGAATTCTCAACTGCAATCTCGCATCGAGTCCAGTCCCTTGTATAACGAGGACCTCGCGCCGGCCCGGGCGGAACGACGGCATTGGGGCACATACAATTTTGCGGCCTTGTGGATTTCGATGTCGGTGAACATTCTCACCTACATGCTGGCGGCGAGCCTGATTCAAGGCGGCATGAACTGGAAGCAGGCGATCACGACCATATTCATTGGCAACGTAATCGTGCTAGCTCCAATGCTCTTGAATTCGCATCCTGGCGCGAAATACGGAATTCCGTTTCCGGTGCTCGCCCGCGCTTCGTTCGGAGTACTGGGAGCGAACGTCGCCGCCGTGTTACGCGCGTTGGTCGCGTGCGGATGGTTCGGCATCCAGGCGTGGATCGGTGGAGAGGCGATCAGCACGTTGCTCGCAACCCTCGTGCCAGGATGGCAGAAATTTGAATATGGGCCGGGAGTTTGTTTTTTTATTTTCTGGCTGATTAATCTCGCGGTGGTGCTCAAAGGAATCGAGTACATTCGCCTTCTGCAGGGCATCAGCGCTCCGGTTCTGCTGGGCGTGGGTTTGCTGCTGCTGGGATGGGCCTATCACGCCGCAGGCGGCTTCGGACCAATGTTCTCCGTGCCCTCACGCTTCCACACGTTTCCTGAATTTATGAAGTTTTTGATTCCTGCATTGAATGGAACGGTTGGTTTCTGGGCGACGGTTTCGCTGAACATCCCTGACTTCACTCGATTCGCGCGCAACCAGCGGGAGCAGGTGATTGGGCAAGCCCTGGCTTTGCCAACGACGATGACGCTCTATGCGTTCGTTGGAATTGTTGTTACTTCAGCTACGGTCGTGATTTACGGAACCGCAATCTGGGATCCGGTGCAACTGCTCAGCCGCTTTCACTCGCCCGTCGCAGTTGCGATTTCGCTGGTCGCGATCCTGCTGGCCACACTTAACGTCAACATTGGCGCGAACGTGGTTTCGCCGGCGAATGATTTTTCCAATTTGTGCCCCCGCCGCATCAGCTTCCGCACCGGCGGCGTAATCACCTGTTTTATGGGCATCGCGCTTATGCCCTGGAAGCTGCTCTCCAACTATCGAACATTTATCTTGGGCTGGCTGGGCGGATACGCGGCGTTTCTCGGGCCCGTCGCGGGAATTATGATCTGCGATTACTTTGTCATTCGGCGACGAGTCTTGCAGGTAGACGATCTGTACCTTCGCGGCGGTCTCTACGAATATTCTCGCGGATTCAACTGGAGCGCCTTGATCGCACTAGCATTAGGAGCGGCTACAGCGCTCGCCGGACTTGCGGTGCCATCGATGCGCGTGCTTTACGACTATTCGTGGTTCGTAGGCTTCGCAGTTTCGTTCGCGGCTTATTACCTGCTGATGAAGTTTCAGCCCCAGCGGGCTGAACAGGCACCAGCTTAACGTCGAGACTTCGTTTTGTTTTTTGCTTGTAGGAAATCAGGGAGTACGTCGCGCTCGTAGACGTCGAGCGTCTGTTCTTCTTCCCCGCACATCAGATAGATGTTGAACTGGGTCACGCCGGCATCCGCGAGTTCGCGCAACTTTTTACAGTGAGCCTCGGCGGACCCAATCAGGCAGAAGCGGTCGACGACTTCATCCGAAACAAAGTTGGCGTTATCGCTTTCCACTTCACAATGATGCTGATAATCATAATGCCCGCGATCCCGCACAAACGAGGTCAGCGCGGGCGGTAGATCTTCGGGCTTGTATTGCCGAATCAAATCCATGACATGATTAGACACCAGGGCAGGGAACCAGCGGACGCGCTCCCGACCAACCGCTAAGTCGTCTGAAACCCACACCGGGGCGGCGGACATTACTTCGATCTGGCTCACATCGCGGCCCGCGGCCTGCGCGCCCTCCCTCACAAAGCCCATACACCACGCGATCAGCGCCGGATCCGCAAACTGGAGAATAATTCCATCCGCAACGCGCCCGGCCATGTGAAGAACCTTGGGCCCGTAACCGGCAATCCATACTCGCGGAGAATCTTTCGCCCAAGTAATACGCGTCGGCTGACCATCGTGCTGCACTTCTTTGGCTGAAGTAAGAGCGCGAAACTCCGCGACGGCCGATTCCAGCTGCGACCAACTCACAGGTTTCTTGCCCAGGACACGCCGGGAGCTGTCGCCGCGGCCGATTCCGAGTTCCATCCGTCCTCCTGAAATCAGATTCAGGGTTGCGAACAAGCTGGCCGTCACGGTGAGATCGCGGGTCGCCGGATTCGTCACGCACGTCCCCAGGTGCATGCGCTTAGTGTTCATAGCCATCAAAGTCAGCAGCGGATAAGGTTCCATCCACAAAACGTGGGAATCAAAAATCCAACCGAACGTGAATCCCGCGCTCTCGGCTTGCCGCGTCAGGCCGACGATGCGATCAATCGAGATGTCGGGTTTAATTGTGATGCCGAACTGCATGACCGCTCCTTCGAAGCAGGTTTTCAAGAATTGATTGTGAATAACTGGCGCGAACAAGTAAAGTGCGGCAGTGTAGCATAAAATTCTTTCTTCGCATTTTCGGCTGCGGATGCGGGCGAGCTGCGAGCTGGGAGACGGAGGATTCGATGGGTTTTGACACGATCATCAGGGGCGGCTCCGTGGTGACGGCAACGGATACGTATGTAGCCGACGTTGCCATTTCCAACGGCAAGATCACCGCCATCGGAGCGGACCTTCCCGGGCAGAATGCCAACAGGATTTTAGACGCGACCGGCAAACTTGTGCTTCCCGGGGGCATCGATGTGCACACTCATCTCGACATGCCTTTCGGCGGAACGACCAGTGCGGACGACTTCGAAAGCGGCACGCGCGCAGCTGCATTTGGCGGCACCACCACGCTGATTGATTTTGCGATTCAATACAAAGGCCAGCAGTTGCGACAGGCTTTCGATACGTGGATGAGCAAGGCCTCGAACAAAGCGACTTGTGACTATGCCTTCCACTGCATTGTCACCGACGTGTCCGGTGGGCAGCTTTCGGAGATGAACGATCTGGTGCACGAGGGCGTGACCAGCTTCAAGCTTTTCATGGCATATCCCGGCGTGTTCATGCTCGACGATGGAAGCATTTTCAAAGCTCTGCAGACCACATCGAAGAACGGTGGCATGGTCTGCATGCACGCCGAAAATGGGAGCGCGATTGATGTCATCGTGCAGCAGGCGCTGGCCGAGGGAAAACGAGCGCCAAAGTATCACGCCCTGACTCGGCCTACGACCGCAGAGGCCGAGGCCGTCGGACGTGCTATTGCATTGGCAGAAATGGCGGGCGCGCCAATTTACATCGTCCATTTAAGTTGCAACGAGGCACTCGAAAAAGTGCGCGAGGCGCGGGATCGGGGGCTTCCCGTCTATGCTGAAACGTGTCCGCAGTATTTATATCTTTCGCTGGAGAACTTTGAGGCACCCGGTTTTGAAGGGGCGAAATATGTGTTCACTCCACCGCTACGGGAGAAGTGGCATCAGGAAAAATTGTGGAATGGATTGAAGCAGGATCACTTGCAGGTTGTCTCCACGGATCACTGCCCATTTTGTTTTAAGGAACAAAAAGAATTGGGCCGCGACGACTTCACAAAAATTCCGAACGGCGGTCCTGGAATCGAACACCGAATGAGTCTGATCTACTCCGGCGGGGTGGCGAGCGGTCGATTCAGCATGAACCGATTCGTAGAACTGGTTTCGACGACCCCGGCTAAACTTTTCGGGCTTTATCCGCGAAAAGGAACGATCGCGGTAGGCAGCGACGCAGATCTGGTGATTTTCGATCCTAAGCGAAAGCACACGATAAGCGCCAAGACTCATCACATGCGCGTCGACTACTCAATGTTCGAGGGCATCGAAGTCACCGGAATGCCGGATGTGGTCTTATCGAGGGGCCGAGTTATCGTCGAAGGAGAGAAATTTATGGGACGCGCGGGCCAGGGAGAATTTTTGCGGCGTGCGACTTATGCGCAAGTAAATGGATAGATTGACTAGCGAAGAGCCTGGTAGAGCGCGTTTTTCCAACGCTGGTTGTCGATAGTCCAACACACTTTGGTTCTGCGTCCGTTCTCGATCGCAGGCGCCCATACCGCCCGGTTCCGCCCATCTTCTGCGACGTTCAGGCGATCCACCACCGTCATCCCGCGCGTCAATTCACTCTGGGTTTCCACATCCACGTAATGCTCGCCCCACTCGGTTGCAACCATAGGGTCCAGCGCCAAGCACATCGCCACTGGATCAGGCAGGCAGATTCCGTCCTCTCCGGTCTGAGTTTTGTAGGCCTCGCGCGCGTGGCTGTTGCACTGAATGGAGAAGCGGGCGAGTTCGGTATTCAATTGTTCAACGTGTGTGATGTCGGGCCCGTGGAGCACAGCCTCTCCCCGGCAAAGTTGCCATCCGATCAACTCTACGGGAAGGCCGCTGCGCATCACGATGAGCGCTGCATCAGGGTCGACCCAAATGTTATATTCGGCGGCGGGCGTGACGTTGCCTTCGCAGCACGGCGCCCCACCCATAACCACGCAGCGGCTGACTTTCGCTGCAATCCCAGGCCGTCGCGAAAGCGCCATCGCAATGTTCGTTAACGGGCCTAGCGTGACCAGCACCAAGCCCGGATGCGCCTCGATGGTCTCGATGATCGCATCGACCGCGTGGAGTGGTTCAGCAGATTGTCTCGGTGCGGGATAGTTATGATCGCCCAAGCCGTCGCGACCGTGGAACCAAGTGGCGTCCTGATAAGCGCGAAGCAGAGGTTTTGCAGCACCGGAATAGATGGGGACGCTGGCTCCGCAAAGCTCAACTGTATAGAGAGCGTTTTGCGTCGCTTGCTCGACATTCACGTTTCCAGCCACGACTGTGATTGCGGCTACGCGCACATCGGACGCTCGCAAGGCCATAATCAGCGCGACCGCGTCATCGGAAGCAGTGTCAGTATCGATGAGAAAAGTGCGAGGCACGGGCGCTAGCATAACAGAGCATTGCGAATCGCACCCGCGACTTGTGACGCGCGGTGAACAAGAGTAGAGTTACACACTTTCCGAGGGAGAACGCAATGTTCACGCCGCCGAGTCTGACAATTGCGCTGTTGATGACGATCACCAGCGCCATCTGCTGGGGTTCGTGGGCCAACACATTCAAGGGAGTTAAGAATTATCGGTTTGAACTTTTTTATTGGGACTATGCAATCGGCATTTTTCTGATTTCCCTGATTCTCGCATTCACGATGGGGAGCAGTGGCCATGATGCCAGCAGCTTTGTGAATAATGTTCAGGCAGCGGACGTTTCAAATATCGTTTCTACCTTGGTCGGCGGAGCAATTTTTAATCTCGCGAATCTGTTGCTAGTTGCGGCGATCGACATGGCAGGATTAGCCGTCGCGTTTCCTGTATCGATTGGCATCGCCCTCGTCGTCGGAGTCGTGTTGAGTTATACGCTTCAACCGAAGGGCGACGCGCTATTCCTGGCCATCGGCGTCGTGTGTGCGTTTATCGCGGTCGTGCTCGACGGCAAGGCGTATGGCAGCCTTGCCAGTACTGGCCGATCAGTTTCAAAGAAAAGCATTGTGACCTGCGTCGTTTCCGGAGTGCTGATGGGGCTTTGGAATCCGTTTGCCGCATACGGCGCTACCCGCGGGAATGCACTGACGCCTTACAGTTCGGCAGTGTTTCTCACCCTGGGCGCATTGCTTTCGTGTTTCATCTGGAACATTTATTTCATGAAGAAGCCGCTGGTGGGTAAACCCGTAAGTTTCGCGGGCTTTTTCAGTGGGCCGCCGCGGGGCCATCTTCTTGGACTTGCGGGGGGAGTGATTTGGGGAATCGGTACAGTTTTTAACCTTGTTGCCGGAAGATCCATGAGTTTTGCGATTTCTTATGCAATCGGCCAGTCTGCGCCGATGGTCGCGGCGCTATGGGGTGTGTTGGCCTGGAAAGAATTTGCGGGCTCGGGAACGCGCGCCAAACTTTATCTTGCACTCATGTTCGTATTCTACGGACTCGCAATTCTGTTGGTGGCGCGCGCGAACGGATAGTGACGAAATATTCTGCCCACGAAGGCGATTGTTGAGATTTAGAGCAGCATGCCTGCAATGGAGGCCGACATTAAGTTGGCCATGGTTCCCGCCAGCATTGCACGGACGCCAAGTCGTGCGAGTTCACCTCTTTTATTTGGCGCAAGTGCGCCGATTCCGCCAATCTGGATTCCGATCGAACTGAGATTCGCGAAGCCGCAGAGCGCAAAGGTCGCGATGGTGAAAGAGCGCGGGTCGAGCGCCGCCCTCTGCGGTCCTAGCATGGAGAAGGCCACCAGTTCGTTGAGCACCATGCGAGTGCCCAGCAGATTGCCGATCGCGGGACAATCATGCCACGGAATTCCAATGACCCATGCCACCGGCGAGAACAGCACGCCGAGGACCGTCTCCAAACTGATGGGGAACCACGCGATGTGGCGGTGGATGCCGCCGAAAATGCCATCGAGCAGAGCAACCAGCGCGAGAAATGCGATCAGCATGGCGCCAATGTTGAGGGCCATATGTAAACCGTCGCCGGTGCCGCGCGCAATGGCGCCGAGCAGGTTTTCTTTGCTCTCTTTTTCGGTTTCATCTTCACTCATCACAACGCGACCGGCGGTTTTGGGCACTTCGGTTTCGGGCACAAGCATTTTTGAGACGAGGATGGTGCCGGGCGCGGTCATGATGACGGCGCTGAGCACGTGGCGCGGCTCAGCGCCGAAGGCAAAGTAAGCCGCCATGATTGAGCCTGAGACATGCGCCATCCCGCTAGTCATCACAGTCATAAGTTCAGAGCGGGTGAGTTCGGGGAGGAATGGGCGTATAGTCACTGGCGCCTCGGTCTGGCCCATGAAAATGCTGGCGGCAACGTTGAGCGATTCGGCGCCGCTGGCGCCCATGATGCGCGTCATTGCCCAGGCGGCAATCCGAATAATGAATTGCATGATGCCGTAGTGGTAGAGAATTGCAAACAGGGCACAGATGAAAATGACGGTGGGCAAAACCTGGAAGGCGAAAATAAAGCCAATGCTCGAGCCCTGCTTGCCCAGAGGGCCGAACACGAATTCCGAACCGACAAAGGCATAGCTGAGCACACGATTGGCGGCGTCTCCCGCGATCTGGAAGATGCGGCGGCCGTAGTCCACGCGCAATACGAAAATGGCAAAAGCGACCTGCAGGCCTAGACCCCAAGCGACAGTCTTGATGCGGATAGCGCGCCGATTCGTAGAAAAGATAAAGGCAAGCGCCAACATCGTTAATAGTCCAAGAATTCCCGTGAATCGTCCCATTCAGCGTTTCTCCTCGGGCTGGCCGATGATTCTGTGGATGAGCGGACGTTGGGGTGGCGCGGTGTTGGTCACAGAATAGCTTGACTCGATAAGTTGCCGCGCCCGAGCAGCTCTCTCCGCGTCATTGTAGTGGATCGTGACAAGAGCTTCGCCTGCGGCAACTTGACGCCCAACTTTCTTGTGGAGAACGAAGCCAACGGCCGGATCGACGGAATCTTCCTTGCGCTCGCGTCCCCCACCAAGAATCACACAGGCGGTGCCGACCTGTTCGCACTGTATCGCCGAGAGATATCCCGCTTGTGCGCTCGTTACCCGCATCGTGTGACGAGCTTGAGGCAATCTCGTGGAATCGTCAATGACTCGCACATCCCCGCCCTGGAGTTCGACCATCTGCCGAAACTTTTCCAGAGCTTTCCCTGAAGAAATCAGCGCTGCACTTTGCTGCTTTCCTTGCGCAACCGTTTTAGCGACACCGCCGAAATGCAACATCCACCCTGCCAGTTCGAGGCAGAGTTCGCGCAAATCTTCCGGTCCGACACCACGCAACACTTCCACGACCTCGATCACTTCCAGCGCATTGCCGACCATATTTCCCAACGGTTGATCCATGTCGGTGATCAGCGCGACGACTTTTTTCCCCATCCGCTCCCCGGTCTCCACCATAAGTTTGGCGAGGAAGGCCGCGTCCCTTTCGTCCTTCATGAATGCGCCGGAACCCGTCTTCACGTCGAGCACCAACGCATCGATCCCTTCCGCCAGCTTCTTGCTCATGATGGACGCGCAAATCAGGTATGGACTTTCCACCGTACCCGTGACATCGCGCAGCGCGTAGAGCTTGCGATCGGCGGGAGCGATTTCTGCAGTCTGCCCAATCATGCCGCAGCCGCAAATTGTAAGTACGCGGAGAAACTCAGCGAGCGGAAGATTTACGTTGAAGCCGGGAATAGCCTCCAGTTTGTCGAGCGTGCCCCCAGTGTGGCCCAGACCGCGTCCGCTAATCATGGGAACAGCAATGCCGGCCGCGGCAGCCAGCGGAGCCAGCACAAGTGAAGTCTTGTCGCCAACGCCGCCAGTGGAATGCTTGTCCACTTTCACGGCGGGCAAAGAGGAAAGATCGAGAACCGCGCCCGAGTTCAACATCGCATCGGTTAGGGCTGCGGTCTCCGGTGGGGTCATTCCCTTCAGTACCACCGCCATCAACCATGAAGATACTTGATAATCGGGAATGTCACCCCTGGTGTAGGCATTCACCAATCCTTCGATCTCGCCGCGCGATAGCTCAATGCCATCTCGCTTCTTGCGAATGACGTCGATCGCACGGAAAAGTTTCGGCGCCGTCGACGGGCTCACTGTAAACGGAATCCTTCCGGAAGAAGTTCGGTAATATGTGCCTGCTTCGGGCCGGCCGCGCTCTGAAAACAGATGATAGCGTTGGGTCCGAATTCATAGATCACTTGCCGGCAGGCCCCGCATGGCGAGCAAGGTACGCCATGGTCGTTGGTGACGACGACCGCTTGAATTTCAATCTTCGGACCCAACTCCGCGACCGCGGAGAAAATTGCAGTCCGTTCCGCGCAGTTGGTCATTCCGTACGAAGCGTTTTCCACATTACAGCCAGAAAAGATTTTGCCATTGGTCAATAAAATGGCAGCGCCCACGTGGAACTTGGAGTATGGAGCATGCGCATGCTTCATAACCTTGGCGGCCGCTCGTTCAAGCTGTGTTCGCAAGGCTGGAGACAATGATTTTTTGCTCATATAGGAAAGTGGTTTGGAAAAAACTGGATCGTTCGTAGCGATCGCAAATCGTGCGTCATTGTAAACCCTAGGTGACGGTAGCGGTGTTTAACCCGGGTCCATACACTTTGATATTCGCGTTGTAAGATCGACTGCCGTACAATTGCATCCAATCATTGTGCCGTGTTCAGGCCTTGCGGCACGCATTCTAGAACCAGCAACCAGGCACGGTTTAATGTCGATCGATCACGAATTTTCCAATAGCGGGCGCCCATTCGCGGCGGATGTTGCATCGCGAGAGCAGTCCCCCTCGACTACTATTGCGACGCTCAGCGGAAGACCACTCCTTTCCAACTCGGGGATCCCTCTCGATCTCAATTGGGTGCGGGAAGTTCGCGTGAATACCAGCGCGGTGGAACGCCGTGCTCAGTCCCAGGTAGCGCGGCGCACGGTCAAGAAGGAGTGGCAGGCGGCATGGCTTCTCCGCGCCATATCCTGTATGGACCTGACGACACTCTCCGGTGATGACACCGATGAACGAGTGCGTCGGCTATGCGCCAAGGCACGGCGACCAATCCAGCAAGATCTCGTACAGAAACTTGGAATCGAAGCACTCGATGTCAAAGTTGGCGCCGTATGCATTTACCATAGCTTCATCGAGACCGCGCTGCATGCGCTGGAAGGAAGCGGAATAAGAGTCGCCGCGGTGTCGACGGGGTTTCCCGCGGGCTTGTCTTCCTTCGCTGAGCGCGTTGCGGAAATTCGTCGGTCAGTGGAAGCAGGCGCCGACGAGATAGATGTAGTGATTACTCGCGCCCACGTTTTCGGAGGTCGCTGGCAGGCCCTTTACGACGAGGTCGCGACTTTCAAGCATGCTTGTGGCACTACGCATATGAAGGTCATTCTGGGTACGGGCGACTTGTTGACGTTGCGCAACGTGGCGCGCGCAAGTTACGTCGCCATGATGGCGGGAGCAGATTTCATCAAGACTTCGACGGGCAAGGAACCGACGAATGCGACGCTCCCGGTGGGTCTGGTAATGGTTCGCACCATTCGCGACTACGCTCAGCAAACCGGGATGGCGGTGGGATTTAAACCGGCGGGGGGGATCCGCACGGCCAAGCAGTCGATCGAGTGGCTTGCCATGATGAAGGAAGAGCTCGGCCCATCATGGATGCGCGCGAAAATGTTTCGCTTTGGCGCGAGCGGCTTGTTGGGAGATATTGAGCGACAACTCGAGCATTATGCAACCGGACGCTACTCCGGCGAATATCGTCATCCGATAGCGTAGCCGGATAGCGCGCAGCGGAAGGATCAAGCTCTATCGAGAACGAGCGAGACGAACCGAATGAGCATTGCCGAAAAATTTGTCAGCATGGAGTATGGTCCCGCTCCGGAAGATTCTAAAGAGGCGAGTGCGTGGCTGGATCATCATGGCCGGCGCATTGGACTATTCATCAACGGCGCATGGCAGGCGCCCGCTGCCGGGCAGTATTTCGACACGGTCGATCCTTCCAACGGTGAAAAGCTGGCTTCAGTCGCCCAAGGCGGAGTTGCCGACGTCGATGCGGCTGTCCGCGCTGCGCGTGCGGCGTCCCCAAAGTGGCGGAGCCTCGGTCCGCATTCGCGCGCACGTTATTTGTACGCGCTCGCGCGACTGGTGCAAAAACATTCGCGACTGCTTGCGGTTCTCGAAACCATGGACAACGGGAAACCGATTCGCGAGAGCCGCGACATCGATATTCCCCTGGTCGCGCGACACTTCTACTACCATGCCGGTTGGGCGCAGTTGTTCGAGCAAGAGTTCGCCGGCTACGAACCTTGCGGCGTGGTGGGGCAAATCATTCCGTGGAATTTTCCGCTGCTCATGCTGGCATGGAAGATCGCTCCGGCGCTCGCAACAGGAAACACGGTGGTGCTGAAGCCCGCCGAGTTTACTCCTCTCAGCGCGCTTGCATTCGCTGAACTGTGTCAGGAAGCTGGATTGCCTGCGGGAGTTGTAAACATTGTGACCGGCGATGGATCGACCGGGGAGGCACTGGTAAAGCACCCCGACATCGACAAGATTGCCTTCACGGGGTCGACAGAGGTCGGGCGCGCAATTCGCAGTGCAACTGCCGCGAGTCACAAACGCCTGTCCCTCGAATTGGGTGGGAAGTCTCCTTTCATTATCTTCGACGATGCAGACTTGGACAGTGCAGTCGAAGGCCTGGTCGATGGAATCTGGTTCAATCAGGGGCAAGTGTGCTGTGCCGGTTCGCGGCTGCTGATGCAGGAGAGCATCGCCGAACCATTGATGTCGAAGATCCGCGACCGCATGAGCAGTTTGCGAATTGGCCCACCGCTCGACAAGGCAATTGACATCGGCGCCATCGTCGCGCGGGTCCAGTTGGATCGCATCGAGCGAATGGTGGCGCAAGGAGTAGCTGAGGGAGCTACCTGCTGGCAGCCGCAGGTCGTATTGCCCTCGCGCGGTTTCTATTTTCCACCGACATTGCTGAGCAATGTGCATCCTACATCGATCGTGGCGCAGCAAGAAATTTTTGGTCCTGTTCTCGCGGCCATGACTTTTCGAACTCCGAAAGAAGCGATTGAACTGGCTAACAATACCGTGTACGGACTGGCATCCTGTGTTTGGAGCGAGAACGTCAACGTAGCGTTGCACGTCGCCGCCCAACTTAAGGCCGGTGTGGTGTGGGTGAATTGCACGAACCTGTTCGACGCGGCTTGCGGATTCGGCGGGTACCGTGAGAGTGGATACGGCCGCGAAGGAGGTAGGGAAGGCTTGCTCGAATATATGGAGCCGGCTTGGTTCAAGCACGCGCCGGCACTTCCCGCCGCGATCGCGCCAGCCGCATCGCAAGCACAAGCCGAAGAAAGGCCCGCCGCCAGTTCGCCTGCAATCGACCGCACCGTCAAACTCTTCATCGGAGGCAAGCAGGTGCGGCCGGACTCCGGCTACAGCATGCAGGTCCGCTCGCCCGATGAACGCTTGTTGGGCGAAGCGCCTTTGGGCAACCGGAAAGATATTCGCAACGCAGTGGAAGCGGCGCGCAAGGCGGAAGCATGGGCTAAGGCTACAGCGCATAATCGCGCCCAGGTGCTTTACTACTGTGCCGAGAATCTGGCGCAACGCCAAGCCGAGATTGGTCAGCGACTGGCGTCGGTAGTCGGCGAGAAGCAAGCTGCCGCGGAAGTAGAACTTGGAATCCAACGAATTTTTTCGTACGCGGCGTGGGCCGACAAATTCGACGGCGCCGTGCACAACCCGCCTTTCCGCAACATTGCCATTGCCATGAACGAGCCAATCGGGACCGTCGGCGTAATTTGTCCTGCCGAGACTCCCCTTCTCGGCTTTTTTTCGCTCGTGATGCCGCTTCTCGCAATGGGCAACACGGTGATCGCCATTCCTTCGGAGCGATACCCACTGATCACTGGCGATCTCTACCAGCTATTCGAGAGCAGTGATTTGCCGGGTGGGTCGATCAATATCGTCACAGGCTATGCATCGCACCTGCTGAAGACATTGGCGGAGCACGATGATGTCGACGGTCTCTGGTGCTATGGAGACGAAGCTACAGTCGCGGCGGCGAAGGCTATGTCGATAGGCAATTTGAAGCAGGTCTGGACAAACGAAGGCCGCGCCATCGATTGGTTCACTCCGAAAGTAGCGGAAGGCCGTTGGTACCTCGAGCACGCCACCCAAGTAAAAAATATCTGGGTTCCTTACGGCGAATAGAAAGCTCGCAATCGCGATTGCATTTGTTTGGTCCCGGGACTAGCATGTCCCCGTCCGCTTCGCCGCGTCATTCTCGCTTGCACGAATCTGTCTGATCAAGGAGGACGTATGGGCATCGCAGTTTCCCCTCAAATTCATCCGCAAGTCGCTGAGTTCATCGACAAACCACGAAACATGCTAATCAACGGCAGGTGGGTCAACTCCGCTTCCGGAAAGACTTTTCCTACTTACAATCCCGCAACTGGCGAGGTCCTAGCTCAAGTCGCGGAAGGCGATCGGGAAGACATCGATCGAGCTGTTAAGGCGGCTCGCAAGGCATTTGATAACGGGCCTTGGCGCCGGATGACCGCGTCCGAGCGCGGGCGCATGATCTGGAGGCTCGCGGACCTTCTCGAGCGGCACACTGAAGAGTTCAGTTACATCGAGAGTCTTGACAACGGCAAACCGCTCGGAATTGCGAAGGCCGCCGACGTTCCGCTTGCAGTCGATCTGTTCCGCTACATGGCGGGATGGACGACGAAGATCGAGGGCAACACGATTCCGCTCTCGGTGCCGTACACTCCGGGCGCAAAATATCTCGCATATACGCTACGCGAGCCAGTCGGAGTCGTCGGCCAAATCATCCCCTGGAATTTCCCACTACTGATGGCGGCGTGGAAACTTGGTCCGGCGCTGGCGACGGGGTGCACTGTGGTGTTGAAACCAGCCGAGCAGACACCGCTTTCCGCGCTGCGTCTCGGCGAACTGATTGCGGAAGCGGGCTTCCCCGAGGGCGTGGTTAACATTGTTCCCGGCTATGGCGAGACGGCAGGCGCAGCGTTGGCTGCCCATCCGGACGTCGACAAGGTCGCGTTTACGGGATCGACGGAAGTCGGCAAGCTTATCCTTCACGCGGCCGCTGGGAATCTGAAGAAAGTTTCTCTCGAATTGGGTGGCAAATCTCCGAACGTCGTATTCAAAGACGCCGATTTGGAGACCGCCATCCCCGGCTCGGCTAGCGCCATTTTCTTCAACCACGGCCAATGCTGCTGTGCAGGTTCGCGATTGTATGTCGAGAAATCAATTTACGATCAGGTCGTTGAGGGAGTCGCAGAACATGCGCGAAAAATTAAAGTCGGCTCCGGATTAGATCCCGACACTCAGATGGGTCCTTTGGTTTCGGAAGAACAGATGAATCGTGTTTGCGGATATCTGGATTCAGGTTTTTCCGAAGGAGCAAAAGCCGTAGTAGGTGGGCACCGCGCCGGTGACCGCGGATACTTCGTCGAACCCACCGTGCTCGTGAACACCCAGGAGAATATGAAGGTCGTGCAGGAAGAAATCTTTGGGCCTGTGGTAGCGGCAATGCCGTTCACCGATCCCGAGGAGATCATTCCGCGCGCCAATAACAGCGAATACGGTCTGGCAGCCGCGGTCTGGACGCGTGACGTCGGCAAGGCACATCGCATGGCTGAACAGCTTCGCGCCGGGACCGTCTGGATCAATTGCTACAACATCTTCGACGCGGCGTTACCCTTCGGAGGCTACAAGCAGTCGGGCTGGGGACGCGAGATGGGACACGACGCTTTGAATCTCTACACGCAAACTAAGGCAGTCTGCACGCGGATTGCATAGCGATGTAAACAAAATAAAGGGACAGTGAGTCGATCCACTGTCCCTTTTACGTTTAGAAGCTTGATTTTCTATCTCTCCATCAGCAGCACCTTCTCCGCTTCATCAATCTCGGTCAGTTTCACTTCGATCACTTCGTTCGTGGTGGTTTGCACGTTGCGGCCAACAAAAGTTGCTTCGACCGGAATTTCGCGATGTCCACGATCGATCAGCACGCAGAGTTGCACCCGCCGCGGCCGGCCGTGCGAAAAAAGCGCATCTAGGGCGGCCCGCGTCGTGCGACCCGTAAACAGCACGTCATCGACTAGAACGATGTTCATGTCCTCGATATCAAAGCCGATTTCTTTCTCTTGCACTACAGGCTTGGGTCCGAGAGTCGAAAGATCGTCGCGGTAGAAAGTAATATCTAGACTGCCGACGGGGACCTTGGCGCTTTCAATGCGCGTGATGATCTTGCCCAAACGCTCGGCGATCGGAACTCCGCGGCGACGAATTCCAACTAACCCCAGGCCTTCGACTCCGCTATTCTTTTCCACGATTTCGTACGCCAGGCGCACCAGCGTACGCTCAATTTCTGATGCCGACATGAGTTGTGCCTTCTGGCGAAGGCCGGTCTTGCGCGCGGGATGTTTTACATTCATTTCGAAGTCGTGCCTCAGCGGCCGCGAGGCCGGCTTCTCAATGTAGTCAACGCGCTCTCGCAGGTCAAGCGCCGAAGGCGTTTGAGAGCGAGCATGGGAGTTTGAGCCGTTTTAAACGGTGGATTTGTCCCGTACTTTGACCGGGTCCAGTGCCGAGCCTTGGGCTGTTTTCCGGTTTGGAAACTCGGTCTTTATGATGCGTGTGAGCGGAGAATGTGCCTCTCGCACCGACGCCAAGGTGATGGCCTCCGGATTCTGACCGGCAGCCTCTGTCGCGACAATGCCAATGCCCTGGTTTCTGCCCAGAGCTTTAGCCTGATAAAGGGCTGCGTCTGCCAGCGCAATGGATTCCTCCGCGCAAATCGACTCGTATGCGCCGCGGTTCCAAGGATACGCAGCCCAACCCACAGAACAAGTTTTATTCACTTCGATTCCCTGGCCAAGATCGAAGGGTTCCGACGCTATGATTTCCAGAATCCGGCTGCAAAATGCCGGGATGCCGGAGGGATCGGCGGAACGGCTCATGATCAGAAACTCTTCGCCGCCCCAGCGCACCAGTACGTCGGACTTGCGTACGACCGAAGAAAGCCGTTGCCCTACAAGTTGGAGCAATTTGTCTCCTGCGGGATGGCCGTAGCGATCGTTCACTTCTTTGAAAAAATCCATGTCGACCATCAGGAATACCAAATCGCGGTGATCCATCTTTCGGATCTCGTCCAAAGTCGCGCGTTGATAATTACGCAGAACCTGGCCGGCTTCGGCTGTGAGAATTTCCTCGAGATAACGGCGGTTCCAAACTCCAGTCAATGCATCGGTGAAAGAAATTTCCTGCAGTTCCAGATTCTTCCGTTGCAGTTCAAGGCTATGCCAGCGCAGGGAATGTTCCTTGTTTTCCAGTTCATCTTTCAGCCGGCACATTTCTTCCAAATTGTGGCGAGACAAGTGCAGCAAGCTCAACAATTCCTGGTCCAGCAAGTGCTGCCTGACAAATACGAGAGTGCCCATTACGAGCATGACCGCCACGGTTAGCACTAATCGATAAGAGCGGACACGCTGCGGGGCGTCGCCGCCGAATTGCGCCCACGCCATCATCAATGGCGTGACGAACACAGCCAGCATGGCGAGACGCGCTTTCCATATTTCGTAGCCGCGGCTCGAAATTTCCTCATGAGAATTCTGTGTCGCGGCGGTCTCGCGCGGCAGAAACGCAATTCGGACAAACCACACCATTCCTGCTACCAGCGGCACATCGAACAAACTCCCGGTGTAATACAGGTGCAAATCGATCGCTTCGCTGGCCATCAGAGAGGCGACACAATATAGCAAGGTCGCGACAAGTAAGTGGAAGTATAGGTTGCGCCAGGCCCCCCGACTCTGTCGCCACACCAGCATCAGCGCTGCTGCAAGTACGAGTTCTTCGCCAACATAGAGCAGATCAAAACTTCTGCCATAGACGGATTCTATTGGGTACACATACTGCCAAGGGATCACGACAAACAAATACAGAAATAGCCACCAGGTGAATACAAGAGCGAAATCCAAGGTTCCCACCCGAAGCGTGCGGTTATTCTGCTTGATGTGGGGTTGGACTGCGATCGCGGCCATCATGGGAACGATATGAAGAAAAAGAATCACATCCCCGACGAATGGATTGGGCGCTTCGTGTCGCAGGTAGACTTCCAGGTAAGTCCACATAACCTGCGAAGCCAACCACATTCCCAGACCTAGGCCCAACAGTACCCAGAATACTCTGGCCTTCGGGGAAGCGCTCCTAATATTGAAGAGAACCGCGACCGTTGCACAGAGAAGGATGAGATTTTGCAGAATGTCGCCGAAAGCGGTGAGGGCAAATCCGCGCGGCGCCAGAAGCGACAAAGCGAAATGCACGCACACTACTGCGCACACGATCGCTATCCACGTTCGGGCGTGCGCAAGCGGAGATTTTCCCACGCTCTAAATTGTATGGTCGCGGGACCGTACTCATGCGTTACCGACGTAACCAAGAACAAGTTCGGGAGGGTGGTAAGCGCTTACGAAAGTGCGGCAGCGAAGGCCTGCGCGAAACGATATACGTCCTGATATGAGTTGTATAGCGGCGCTGGGGCGACCCGAAAGATGTCCGGCTCTCGCCAATCTCCGATCAAGCCCGCTGCGGCCAAGCGATCGCACACCTGGCGGCCATGATCGGGCAAACGAATCGAAAGTTGTGCTCCCCTTTTCTCCTCATCCTGTGGCGTGATGATGCAAAACTTAGGCGAAGCGTGTTGGTCTAATAGAAATTGCAGGTATCCGGTGAGGGCTACGCTTTTACTACGCAAGGGCTGCATTCCAGTTTCGGCGAAAATGTCCATCGCGGCGCGCAGGGCCGCCAGCGCCAAGATCGGAGGATTGCTCAACTGCCATCCTTCCGCTCCCGGCATCGGATGAAAGTCCGGTCTCATCTGGAATCGTCTGGATTCATCCTGTCCCCACCAACCAGCGAGGCGCGGCATCCCCGGGGCGCGAACATACCGTTCGTGGACGAAGCATCCTCCCACGCATCCCGGACCGCCGTTCAAGTATTTGTAGTTGCACCAGACGGCGAAATCCGGGCCCCAGTCATGCACATGCAGTGGAATATTTCCGGCAGCGTGAGCCAGATCGAATCCGACCGCGCAACCCTTTCGCTGTCCCGCTTTCGTGATAGTTGCCATGTCGAAAGCCTGTCCCGTGACGTAGTTCACTCCACCCAGCAAGATCAGCGCGATCGAGTCACCTTCGCGTTCGATCAGCGACTCGATATCTTCACCACGCATGCAGAATTCCCCTTCCCGCGGCGTGAGTTCGAGCAGCGAGGCGACTGGATCAAAACCATGAAAGCGGATCTGTGACTTTACAGCGTATTGATCCGAAGGGAACGCCCCAGCTTCGACGAGGATTTTATGTCTCTCGGCCGTAGGACGGTAAAACGAAACCATCATCAGGTGCAGGTTCACCGTCAACGAGTTCATCACGACAACTTCAGAGGGTTGTGCACCGATCAACGATGCAGTCTGTTTCGTCAAAAGACGGTGATAGGGCATCCATGGATTCCGAGCATGAAAGTGGGCTTCCACGCCGAGCTCTGCCCAGTCTCGGAGTTCTTGCTCAATATACGAGCTCGCCGTTTTGGGCTGTAGGCCAAGGGAGTGTCCGCACAAATAAATACAATCGGCTCCGGTTTTTGTTTTTGGAATGAGAAAGCGATCGCGGAAGCACGCTAGCGGATCGCGCGCATCCATCTCAACTGCGAAATCGGCGCTGTTCTCAAATCGCGGATTGATCACGAAGCCAGCTCCAGAGGCGTGAGGTCGCCGCGAATCAACTTTTCGGCTCTGTTCCAGTCAAGTTCTTCGATTCGAGTGATGCCGTCGCACAGGTTCGTCAAGATGAGATCTTGCACTTGGCCGCGTTGCAACGCAGTCGCGTATGGAATCCGATGAAATGTCACCATTGAATATTTGGGCACAAAAAGAGACGGATATTTAGTCTCCAATGCAAGCTCCACCTTTTTGCGAAATAGAAAACGAGGATCGGCCACGCGATCCCGCATCTCGACAAAGTTTTCGACCGCCAGGTCAGCGATTGCATCGGTATTTATTTTGCGCGCCTCTTCAAACTCTACGAACACACGCTTCCAATCTGGAACATGCCGGTCCACTAGTTCTAGAAAAGAAGTGCAGTCTTCGAAGCCACAATTGATTCCTTGCCCAAAGAATGGAACGATCGCATGGGCGGCATCTCCCAGCAACAAGGCTCGGCCATCAACATGCCAGGGCGCGCACTTGATCGTCACCATAGCGCCCGTTGGATTGGTAAAAAAGTTATCAGCCAAATCCGGTATGAGTAAGGCCGCATCCGGAAAACGCGAGCGAAAAAAATCGATGACTGCCGAGCTGGTACTCAATTGGGCGAAACTGTCAGGCCCTTCAAATGGCAAAAAGAGGATGCTGGCGAATGTCCCGTCGACATTGGGTAGCGCGATCAGCATATGGTTGCCGCGCGGCCAAATGTGGAGGGCGTTGGGTTCCAGAACGTGCTTTCCGCCTGGCCCCGCGGGGATGGAAAGCTCCTTGTAGCCGTAGTCTAGATAGTGCTGCGAAAAATTGAAGCGGCTCAGCCGGAGCATTTCGCTGCGAATGGCCGACCCCGATCCATCGCAGGCAATCACAATTTCAGATTCAATACTCCGTTCTTGATTTGTCTGCTCATCGAGAACCTGAAGCGTACCGGTCTTAACGTCGAACCCGGTGCAGCGTTGCTGGAATGCAATGTGCACACCTTGTGCTTCGGCGGCATTGATCAGTGCGATATTCAGTTCGGCCCGCGAAATCGAATTGATGACCTCAGCATCATCTTTGCCATAGCGTTGGAAGGTGAGTTCCGAGGTGGCCGAGTGCATCATTCTTCCCTTCATGGGCACAATGATGTGACGCATCTGGTCCCACAGCCCAACTTTGGTAAGCGCGTGGATGCCGCGCGTGGATAACGCCAGATTAATCGAGCGGCCGGCGCTAATTCGAACGCGTCGCATATCTGGCCGTCGTTCGTAGATCTGGACGCAAAAGCCGCGTTTTACCAGGCCGATTGCAAGGAGTGGTCCAGTGAGTCCGGCGCCAATGAGCGAGATGGTCTCGGTCTTACCAGCCATGGATTGAAATCCAGTCGCGTCAAAACTTCGCTGGCTACTCCGTCAATAGCGTCCGCGCTTCCCACAATTCCGGGAAAAACTTTTTGTCCAGCGTGTGCTTCAAGTACGACGAGCCCGCACTGCCGCCGGTCCCCATGCGGGCGCCAATCACACGCTCCACCAATTGAATGTGGCGCAACCTCCAACTGACCACGAGTTCGTCGAACTCGGTGAGCCGTTCGCACACATCGATCCAATCGCGATTGCTCCGCTCGTCGCGGTAGAGTGAAAGAATGGCCCGGGCGCGCGCCTCGAATCGCTCACGCTCGGAAGCAGTTTCACTCGATTGCAACTTGCCCATGGCTTGTAATGCTTCAAAGAAAACATCATGTAGCGAGGGCTCTCGCAATCGTCGCTCCAGCAGGGCATGCGCCTCGACGGTCGGTTTGTGATAGCTCAACATTTTCTCGTCCTTCAGGCCGCATAAAAATTCCAATTCCCGAAACTGTTCTGATTGAAACCCGCTGGCAGGCTCCAACTTTCCGCGAAACGCCAGGAAGTGTGTGGGGAGCATCGTTTCAAGGATCGTAAACTGTTCTACGAGGACACGGGTTATTTCTGTGCAACGCCGCAGCAGGCGCGCCGCTTCATAAATCTCGTCACGCGAATTAGGATTGGTTCCGGCCGCGTGAAGGTTGGCGACCACAGCATCCAGATCGTGCAGTAATTCCTTAAACCACAGCTCGTAAGTCTGGTGGACGATGATGAAAAGCAGTTCGTCGTGATGTTGCGGCGAAGACTGCGGATGCTGAAGTTGCAGCAACTCCGGAACCTTAAGATATGAACTGTAGGTGAGTTGGTTGCGAACGACTGAGACGTTCTCGCCCTTTAATCGCGTCGCATTCTCGGTATCATTAGCGGAAGCGGAACTTGAGCCCTCTAGGCCAAGAAACTTCATGGCATTCCCGCCAAGAAGCTGAGCCTTCTCATGATCCGGTAACTCGCTCGACCGGATCAGCACCCCCACGCGTTCTTCGCCCAGAGGGAAAGGATAATCAGAGCCCAGCATCACGTTTCCGGCACCCATGGTTTCGACTAGAAAGCGCAGCGCGCGCGCATCGAAAACAGCCGAGTCTACGAAGAATCGATTTACATAGCGGCTGGGCGGCAGTTCACAAACGCCATGCGCTACGGGATGATGCTGCCACGCATTCTCCAGCCTCCCCAGAAGGAACGCAAAACTCCCTCCGCCGTGCGCGAAACAGATGCGAAGAGTTGCTGGCAGTTTATCGAATGCGCCGCTGAGAATCATCGCTACTATGCCCAGTTGGGTTTCCGCAGGCATGGCTACGGTCCAGGGCATCATGTATTTCGGCATGCGTTGCGCCCCGAACATCTCCCAGGGATGGACCAGCACTGCCGCACCTTGGTCCGCGCAATGGTGCAAAAAAGTCACGATGCCGGGATCGTCGAGATTTTTATCTCCGACATGATTTCCGATTTGCACTCCGAGATGACCAGCGGCCATGCACCGGCTCAGTTCATCGCACGACGCATCAATATCCTGCAGCGGCACTTGGCAGAACGATTTCAGCCGCCCCTTGCCTTGCGCACACATTTCCAGTGCCGCATCGTTAAACAGACGCGCACAATCCAACGCGTGTTCCGCCGGACGATCGTATGCGAACAGTACTGGGGTTGCGGAGATAATCTGCATCTCGACGCCGTCACGATCCATTTCGCTGAGCCGGACCTGAGGCTCCCAGCACGCTGAATAAATCTGGCGGAAGAAGCGGTCGCCCACCATGATTTCCGCCTTGCCCGGGTCCGTGTGCTTGATCCACGGCCAGTTTGGAGTACCATAGCGCGCCGCTAAGTCCGGCCACGTGCGCGGAAAGAAATGATTGTGAATGTCGATGACTGGCATTTTTACTGTTTGCCGGGATGAACCGCGCCGCAGTTCTTGCACTTTCGTAAATCCACATCACTGTAGAACTGCTCAAATAAGGGTGGCAAGTCGCGCACAATGCTTTTCAGTTTCACTTCCGCGCGATGCAGCAAGTGGTGACAATCCTGACAGTACCACTCGAACCCGTCCAAAGCGCCCTCTGGTCGCGGCATTTCGACGACCACGCCAATGCTGCCGGCCTGCCGCTGCGGCGAATGCCGCATGTGCTTGGGCAGGAGGAAAATCTCACCTTCTTTAATCGGAACCTCAAGCGGCGGCTTGCCGGGCGCTTCCATGATGCGAAGAAAAATGGTGCCCTTCAGTTGGTAGAAAAACTCTTCAGTCGGATCGTCGTGAAAATCTCGCCGCTGGTTGGGCCCGCCAACCACGGTCACCATCATCTCGCCGTCCTCCCACACCTGCGCATTTCCTACGGGAGGCTTGAACTTTTCCTTGTTCTCTTCGATCCAGGCTTGAAAGTTGAATGCTTTGAGAGCCTTGATAGATGGCATGAAAACTCCTATTTTTCTGGCTTGTACGCCATCGCGCGCATTTCGATCAGCAGATGCGGATGAGGCAACTGGTGCACGGCAACCGTGGTTCGAGCGGGAGTGTCGGTACCGAAAAATTGACCGTAGATTTCGTTGTATCCCGCGAAGTCATTCATGTTAACGAGGTACGTCGTTATCTCCGCAACATCTCTTAGTTGCGCACCAGCGCTTCCCAGGATGTCGCGCACGTTCTCGATGACAGCTTTCGTCTGCTCGCGGATGTCGAGATGCGTCGTCCCAAACTCGTCTACTTCCGCTCCCGCAATCGTGTTGTCAGCACGGCGCGAACTTGTTCCGGAGACAAACAGGAAGTCTCCGGCGCGCTTGATGTGCGGATAGTTGCCGCGCGGCCTGGCTTTGCCTTCGATAACGTTGCTCTCGACCCTTCCCACTGTGCCTCGGTCCTGCGCAGATTTTATAAGCGGACGCAAATATTATTCAGCTCCGAATAGAAATTCAAAGAATGCATGCCGCCTTCGCGTCCAATTCCCGAGAGTCCAACACCGCCAAACGGAGTGCGCAAGTCTCGCAAGAACCAGCAATTTACCCACGTAATACCTGCATTCATTTGCTGCGCTACTCGATGTCCGCGTTTCAGGTTCGTCGTCCAGATGGAAGTGGCCAAGCCATATTGGGTGTCGTTCGCGAGGCTCACCGCTTCTTCTTCCGTATCGAAAGGAGCGACGTGGCATACGGGCCCGAAGATTTCTTCTTTCACGCAGCGCGCCGACTCCTGCAGTCCAGTATAAATCGTTGGTTGAACGTAGAATCCCTTATCCAGGGCGTTGCCGAACTTTGGAATGTCGCCTCCAGTTATGGTTGTCGCGCCCTCTTCGCGAGCCAACTTGTAGTAGGAGAGCACCTTCACGAGATGCTGTGCGGAAATTAGTGGCCCCAGATTCGTGTCCTTCTCCAATGGTGATCCGACGCGCAGACTTTCCGCGTTGCGTTTTAGAGCATCGACGAAGCGCTCAAATATCGCCCTTTCGACATAGACTCTCTCCGCGCACAGACAGACTTGGCCCGTGTTCAGAAAGACGGCTTCGCTAATGCCGTTTACCGCCTCTTCGAAGTCACAGTCGGCGAATATGATCGCGGCATTCTTGCCGCCAAGTTCGAACGAAACGGGTTTTACCGAAGCTGCCACAGTCTTCATGATGGCGGCTCCGGTCTGCGATTCTCCGGTGAAGGTCACTGCGTTCACATCGTTATGCTGTGTCAGAAACTCGCCCGCGGAATTCGGTCCGAACCCATGGACTACGTTATAAACTCCGCGCGGAATTCCAGCGTCCTGCATGACCTCCGCAAGCAGAGTCGCGGTCGCAGGGGTTTCTTCCGAAGGTTTAACCACGACGGTATTGCCGCACGCTAGCGCCGGTGCGACCTTCCACGTCAGCAGTAGCAGCGGAAGATTCCAGGGAGTAATGATGCCCACGACGCCGAGCGGTTTCCGCACAGCATAATTCAGCGCACTTTTGCCGTCCGCGGTTTCTGTGTAAAAAGACTCAAGACCCGCAGTCTTGACGATGTCGGCGAATACCCGAAAATTTGCTGCTGCTCGCGGAACATCCAGCCGGGAAGCCAGGGTCACCGGTTTACCTGTATCGGCCACCTCGGCGGCGACCAAACAATCGAACCTGGCTTCAATCGCATCCGCGATCTTGTGCAAGCGGGCAGCGCGCTCGCGGATTGCGAACCGGCTCCACTCCCCGCGCAAAGCCTTGCGGGCTGCATGGACCGCCTCGTCCACCAATCTCCGATCGGCCTCGGCGACGTTGGCGATGACGCTGCCGTCCGCGGGGTTCACGTCGGCGAACTCGCTCTTGCCGCGGACGAATTGACCGTCGATGTAATTCAGGATTGATTTCAAAGCGTGAAACCCCGCCGCATCGTAACAGCCTCACGTTACGCGAAGCAACGGCCGGCTGAGACGTTCAGTTCTTTCGTTCCAGTAAATATCGTCGTAGCGCATCCTGCCAAGTGGGCATCACGATGTCATATCTTTGCAAGCTCGTCGCCGACAGAACAGAATACGCAGGACGCGGCGCAGGGCGCACCATCTGCTCGCTACTCACGGGCCGCACTTCAGTTTGCAGGGCTGAGCTCTTTATGATTTCGCGCGCAAATTCAAACCATGAACACTCGCCTGCATTTGTGGCATGCACAATTCCCGTGGCATGGTTGCGGCAGAGCTGGATGATCGCTCCGGCCAAATCCACGGAAAACGTGGGACATCCCCGTTGGTCGTTTACCACGTCCAGGGCGGGCCGACTGGCCGCTAGTTTCAGAATCGTGTCAGGAAAACATTTGCCACCGGCGCCGAACAGCCATGACGTGCGCACGATGCAGCACCCTGGTAACAATTCCAAGAGTTGGATCTCCGCCTCGGCCTTGGATCTTCCATAAACGCTCTGCGGATTTCGAGCATCGTTCGTTTCGTAGGGCGACGTCTTTTTCCCGTCAAACACGTAATCTGAACTGATGAACAACAGCCTGGCCCCGATTAAGTTTGCGGCTTTCGCGACATTCAGCGGCCCATCCCGATTTACCGCAAAGGCCAAATCAGCATGACTCTCACAATCGTCTACGTTGGTGTAGGCGGCCGCCAGCACGATCCATTCGGGACGAATGTTCTGGACAACTTTGCTCACCTGGTGCGGATCGCGAATGTCCGCATCTCGCGAATTGAGACCAACAATCTCATCTCCCGTCCATTCGCGCACAAGATCCTTACCTAGAAGACCGGAAGCACCAAGAATCATAACCCTCATGCAGTGGTCCTTCCGTTCATTCGAAAGTCTCAGCATCCCGGAGAAGCACGCCGCGCTGGTCCTTGGCAGAAACGGTCGGCTCGGCGTTCAGCTTCCAATCAATCTTCAGATCGGGATCGTTCCACCTGACAGTGCGTTCGTGCTGCGGAGCGTAGTAGTCTGTCGCCTTATAAAGTACTTGCGCCGTTTCGGAGAGCACGTGGAATCCGTGCGCGAATCCTTGGGGAATCCACAGCATGCGTTTATTCTCGCTCGACAAAATCACTGACTCCCATCCGCCAAATGTGGGAGAACTTCGGCGCATGTCTACCGCGACATCGAGAATTTCGCCTTCGACGGCACGCACCAGTTTGCCTTGCATTTGTTGAATCTGATAGTGCAGTCCACGCAGAACGTGTCGGCGGGAACTGGAATGATTGTCCTGAACGAAGCGTGCCTCGATGCCCAATTCCGAGAATTCCCGCTGGTTGTAGCTCTCCAGGAAAAATCCGCGCTCGTCGCCAAACACGCGTGGTTCAAGAATGAGGACGCCGGGCAAGGAAGTCGAAATTTTCTTGAACGCATCCATTCTTATTTCAAAATACCTTTTCGCGCAAAAGCTGGAGGAGGTAAGTGCCGTAGCTGCTGTTTTTCATCGTGCTTCCGATCTTCTCAACGTCCTCAGAGGTAATGTATCCGGAACGATAGGCGATCTCTTCCGGGCAAGCCACCATCAATCCTTGACGTTTCTCAATGGCCTGAATGTAGAGCGCGGCATCCATGAGCGACTCGTGCGTGCCAGTATCGAGCCATGCCATGCCGCGTCCCATTACTATTACTTCCAGTTGCCCTCGCTTCAAGTAAGCCCGGTTGACATCCGTGATCTCGAGTTCGCCGCGCCCACTGGGCTTCAGCGATTTCGCAATCTTTACCACCTCGTTATCGTAGAAATACAGACCGGTCACGGCGTAACGCGATTTGGGCTGCTTCGGCTTTTCCTCGATACTCAACGCGCGGCCGTCCGCATCAAATTCAACCACACCATAGCGTTCGGGATCGTGGACGGGATAGGCGAAAACCCGGGCGCCCTGAGTTTTCTCCGCAGCCAGGCGCAAGTCCTTGGCCAGATCGTGGCCGTAAAAAATGTTGTCGCCGAGTACAAGAGCGCAAGCACTGCCATCCAGAAACGTTTCTCCCAAAAGAAAGGCCTGGGCGATTCCTTCGGGCCTTTGTTGAACCAGGTACTGCAAGCGAATTCCGTATTGACTGCCGTCATGCAGCAAAGCCTGAAACTTAGGCAAATCCTCTGGTGTCGAAATCAGCAGAATGTCCCGTATGCCCGCCAGCATCAACGTGCACAGCGGGTAATAAACCATGGGCTTGTTGTATACGGGAAGCAGACTCTTACCCATGGCTTGGGTGGCGGGATAGAGTCGAGTTCCCGATCCTCCCGCCAGAACGATGCCTTTATAGCCTGTGAGTTCCGTCATATTTAATCGATCTGCCGCATTCGCAGGCGCTAGGTTGAATAGTGAGTGGCAATCCAGTGCCGGTAGCTTCCGCTGGTCACGTTTTTCACCCAAGCCTCATTCTCAAGATACCAGCGAACGGTCTGGCGGATGCCGCTCTCGAAAGTTGCCTTCGGCTTCCATCCTAATTCGCGCTCGATCTTGCTGGCATCCATGGCATAGCGGCGATCGTGCCCGGGCCGATCCTTTACAAATGTGATTAGTTCTCGGCGGAAAGTCGCGCCCCGCTCCGTCATCTCGTCGACGAGATCGCAAATGGTTTCCACCACCGCAAGGTTTGACTTCTCATTCCAGCCGCCAATGTTATAGGTCTCGCCCGGTTGACCGCGGCGTAGAACGTTGGAAATCGCATCGCAATGATCCTCCACATAAAGCCAGTCGCGTACGTTCTTTCCATCTCCATAAACCGGCAGAGGCTTACGATTGAAGGCGTTGAGAATCATCAGCGGAATTAATTTCTCTGGGAATTGGAATGGCCCGTAATTATTTGAACAATTTGTGGTGAGCGTGGGCAATCCGTAAGTATGGTGATAGGCCCGCACCAGATGATCGGAAGCCGCTTTTGACGCCGCATAAGGACTGTTGGGCGCGTAGGGTGTGGTTTCGCTAAAAGGCGGATCGTCGGGCCCGAGGGAGCCGTATACTTCGTCGGTCGAAACGTGCAGGAAGCGAAAGCTCTTTCTCGCCTGCTCAGGCAATGCGGTCCAATAGGCGCGCGTTTCCTCCAGCAAAGCGAAAGTTCCGTCGACATTGGTGCGAATAAAATCTTCCGGCCCCCGGATGGAGCGGTCTACATGGCTTTCCGCGGCGAAATGGACGATCGCGCCGGGCTGATATTTTTCTAGCAATTGCCGTACCACGTCGCGATCGCCAATATCGCCCTGAATAAATTGATAGCCGCGGTTGGTGACAACGCTTTCAAGATTGTGGAGGTTCCCGGCATAAGTCAGTTTGTCCAAATTCAAAAGCGAAGCCGATGAGTCTCGCATCTGCTGCAGGACGAAATTGGAACCTATGAATCCGGCGCCGCCGGTGACCAGCATAATATTTTGCATTCGAAAAGCCGCTCGCTAAGGCAGGCACTCGGAAATTGTGTCGTTGCCCGACAAGTGGTTGATTGTAATAAAAAAAGGACGGGCTTTGCCCATCCTGTGGTCATTATTGCTATATCGACAATTTGGAGCACTTCAGGGCGAACTTGCGTGCCCCCAATCTGGTGCGAGTTTCAAGGGAGGACTGGCCAAAACCCAGAGCTCGCTAGCCAACTCGTTCTTGGCGAACTGCGGTCACGCCTTCTGATACATCACTCCCGTTAGGCCTCTTCGCCGGATTTGCCACCCACCTCCACCCCATAAGTTCGAAATAGGACTTTTCGATGTTTTGCGTCACCTTCTGCCACTGGTACTGCTCCTCGACCCGCCGTCTGGCCGCCCTTCCCGCAGCCTCCCGCACGGCAGGATTTTCAATCAGGAAACGCAACTGTTCCGAGATATCTTTCACGTTGCCCTGCCGAAAAGTTAGACCCGCTCCGTCCACGACCTCGCGATTTTCGGGAACATCGCTTGTCAGGGCGCAGAGGCCGGCGCCCATCGCATCCAGTAGCGCTAGCGACAATCCTTCCAAATCCGACGGAAGCACAAAAATCATAGCGTTGGTGAGAAGTTCGTTTAGCGTGTTCCCCGAAACCCAGTCTAGAATCCGTATGCGTTCACTGGCGTGGCTTCGCAATCGTCGGCTGTAATCGTCGCAGTAGCTCGACGCCCCAGCCATAACCAACTTGGCGTTAGTCTCGATCTGCTCAAAAGCTTCGACTAGCAGATGGCAGCCCTTTTCCGGCGAAAATCTTCCTAGAAACAGAACATAGTTGTTAGGCTCGAGACCCCAGTCCAGAATGATGTCGGGTTTGCTGCGCGTGCGCAGTACCCCACCGTTCGGTATGTACACTCCATTAATACGGTGCAACTCGCGGTAACGTTGTTGCAGGACCTTAGAAACGACCATCGTGCTACTGGGAAAATAGGCCGAGGCTCGCTCGCCAAGCCACAGAATCGCCGACGCAAATCGTCCCCATTTCTTTCTTTGCCAGTCCAGCCCCTGCACGGTCACGACCGTCTTCTTCCCAATCAAACGAGGAAGAAAAGAAAATAGCGCTGGTCCGAGAGCGTGGTAGTGAACAACATCATACCGCTGGATTAGCGCATGGCCGGTGCTTAGCAACGTGTGAATCAAGGTCTCCAGATGTTTGGAGCGAATCGTTGGCAGGCGCACAAGGCGCATTCCGTTATAGGCGGCCTCATCCGGCGTGAAGTAATTGCGACAATAGATGGTTACTTCGTGCCCCATCTCCGCAAGACGTTTTCCCACTTCTTCGTAATAGGTTTCTATTCCGCTGTATTTTGAAACGACCCCGCGACCACCGATGAATGCAATTCTCAAGCTGGGGCGGCTAATTTCGGCCGCATTCTGCCTATTCGTAACAACATTGTGACGCCAATTACCTGCGATCCGTCTCAGGGGCACGGA
This sequence comes from Candidatus Sulfotelmatobacter sp., assembly GCA_036269595.1. Taxonomy (GTDB): domain Bacteria; phylum Acidobacteriota; class Terriglobia; order Terriglobales; family Acidobacteriaceae; genus Sulfotelmatobacter. The sequence continues at coordinate 5,580 of DATBEI010000128.1, read as the reverse complement.
CGCAATCTGATTTCGCCTCTTTTGTAACTCGGCCAAGCCCTGATACAAGCTCAATAATTTCTGAAAGTGTGCGGCCGGAGTATAGCGTTCCCGCACCATCTCCCAGCCAGCCCTTCCCATCTGCTCCGCCAACTGTGGGGTTGACGCGAGGAGCTGAATTGCCGCCGCCAGTTGATCCACGTCGCCCGGGGGGTATAGATATCCCGTGACCCCGTGGGTCACAAGCTCCCGACGGGAACCAAAATCTGTCGCCACGACCGCCCGTCCTTCGGCGTACGACTCCAGGATAGTTTTTCCCAAGGTCTCGTAGGCATGAGATGGGAGGACCGTAAACCGTGACTGTGCTATCAGAGAATCCCTTTCCGCGCTTGCCACTTGCCGAACAAACTTCACGTTCGACAGCCGAAGCGAATCCGCCAAGGTCTGCAACTCACTGCGCTGCGGCCCTTCCCCCGCGACCACTAATCGCAAATGCGGAAGCTTTTGCATTGCGCGCAACAGGTCATCGATTCCCTTCTCGGCCGAAAGTCTTCCAAAATACAGGAGGGGCCGGTTGCCTGCGGGATCTTGCTCCCCGAGTTCGTGGGCCCTCTGAAAGTGTGGCAGCACGTCAAATTTGTCGTTATCCCATCCGTGCTCAACAAACTTGTCACGGACGAACTGCGTGGGTGCGAGGAATAAGTCGATGCACTTCTTGAAAGTTCCCAACCACCGATGCACATAGGCTTCTGTCGTCAACATTGCCCGGCCAACGATTCCCGGATAGCACGGATGACTCAGGGCATTCCAGAACCGGCCGCCTTTGCAGGCTTCGCAAGGTTTCCCTTGCAATACCAGGTTGTAGGCGGGGCAGAGCAGCTTGAAGTCATTAATGTGGTACATCACCGGCACATGCCGCTTTTTTAATTCCCACAAAATGGAGGGCGACAGATGGTGGTAGATATTTCTGACGTGCGCCACATCGGGTCGGAAGTCGGCGATCATTCCCCGGATGCGACTCCGCGAGTCCGTGGAATAAATCATGTGTCCCGCGTCCTGCGCCTTTTGCCACCAGCCCGCCTTTTCCTTGAAGTCGATTCGGCGGGCCAGATGACGATCGTACGGGGTTGGCTTGCTGCGCTCGTCGGCCATGGAGAACAGTGCCACTTCGTGGCCTTGGTCTCGCATCAGGTCCATCACTTCGAGCAGGTAGACCTCAGTGCCGCTAAACGGATAGTTGTATTTGTTGCAGTATAGGATCCTCATGGGGAATGCTTTCTGGGCGCTGGGCAATTTGGTGGAGAAAAAAGTCGCCAAAGGCTTGCAGTCTTTTCGTCCGATTAAAGTTGTTGCGAACTTGCGCTCGGGCCGAATGCCGGATCAAATCGAGCCGTTTGGATCCGGCAACGGTAGAGGGTCGAAGGCCACTTTCATCCGATGTTTCTAGCAGCCAATAAATGGACTGTAACCGTGCTACGAGATCATCCAGCGACCCGGCGGCATAGAGAAATCCCGTCTTTCCCGCACTGACCAGTTCAGGAATGCCAGTAATATCGGGCGCCAGCACAATCTTTCCGCGTGCCATGGCTTCCATCAGCACCAGGGGAATTCCCTCGCTGCGGCTGGTCAGCACAACTAAGTCGGCCTGTTCGTACCATGAATTCATCTCCATGCGAGCGATGTGCCCCAATAAGGTGACTCGACCTTGAAGTCCGCAAGCGCCGATTAAGGATTCGAGTCTTTTCCGCTCAGGGCCACCGCCCGCGATTAAACATTGGAAAGGTACGCCACTCGTTTGAAGCTGAGCGCAAGCCCGCACCAGAAGAGCATGGTCCTTCACTTTATGAAGTCGGCCTACAGCCAGGATCGTGAAAGCAGGGCTGCGGCGCGGGTGCGCAACAACTGGTGTATTGAACTCAGGCACCTCAACCCCGAGATGCATCACCGTAATCTTCTCGGCCTGAACCCTCGGATAACGCTCCAAAATGTAGTTTCGGTTGTATTCCGACACGGTGAGGCAGAACGAGCAGTTTTTAAGTTTCACGTCGAGATAGGTCGGGTGCAGCAACAAGTCTGATCCGTGAAGCGTCATGCTGAAATTGATCCCCAGAAGCCGTGCGGCCACCATGGCAATCCACGACCCCAAATATCCGTGGTGAACGTGGATGTGCTTCGTCCCACTACCCCGCAACATCACGGCGTAACAGGCTCCCAACCAGGTGTGCGCCAATGCCTTTATCCGCTGCAGGGGGCCCTCGCCGCCTTGGAATGCGGCCCGTGAAATCAGAGGCCAAATACATTTCCAGCGTCGAATGCTCAAGGCCATTGCGCTTACTAGAATTCGCGCTTGGGGCGGCCGCAAAACAATTTCCGGCATACACTGCGCCGCCGCGACCTCGTGCTGAAAAGGGCTGCGCACGCTTCCCGTAATCACGTGCACTCCCCGCCCTCGCAATTCCTCGATCTCTTCGGTCACATAGGGTTCCACGGCGGATGGAAACTCATTGGCCAGGTACGCCACGGTCAGCATAGCAGTGATGCCTCCGCCCTGCGCCGCTGCGCGGCCAGCATCCCCGCCATGGTGAACAACAAAGCGTTTACAAACTGATAGCTCATGACCACCAACCCCGCATTCACCCAATACACGGCCAGGATGATCGGCCACAGACGGTGAAATTGCGGATTGAGGAAACCTTCTTCCTCGGCTGTCGGGATCGCCCCGCGACTCAGCCTGAACATCTCCCACATGAGCCAGATATACAGGGCCAAGCCCACTAACCCCAGTTCCACGAGTATTTCCAGATACGTATTGTGCGGATACAAAAGTTTGTCTTTGTATTCGCTGACATAACGGGGCAATTCCGACGGCATTTTGTGAAAGCCCCATCCCATTAACGGCCGGTCAAGAAACATTTGCCAACTGCCGGCGTAAACTGCGGCTCGAAAATCAACAGGTCCGCGCTCCTCCAACCGCTCGCTGAGCGCTTGCCGCAAGTCATGCGAACTTATAATTACCAATCCCGCTCCCGCCACGAGGGCTAGCACGGCAAGGGCACGCCGCACGGCGTGCTTTCCTGAAAAGAGAACTAATACCGTTACCGAGGCGGCAAACGACAGCCAGACCGCTCGCGTCATCGTGGCCAGAATGGCGATTGGCAGCGACGCTAATAAAAACGCCATCTTGGCCCCTCGAACGCTTCCTCGCCGGTACGCATGCAGCGCCACCAGGCCCAGGATGTTCAATGAAACGCCATTGGCAACCGCCTGCAGGAAAGGTCCTCGCGCTCTATCCGGATGGAACCCAAGGCTTTCGTCCAGGATGAAACGCGGAAAAATGAGAGAGCGAGTACCTACGAGAAAGGCAATCGCAGTAAAACTTAGATAGGCCAGTACCACGATTGAGTAGGTCTCAAACTGGCGGAATCGCTTTTCCCGGTCGTACACGAGCCCGGCGAGGTGAAACAGGGCAAAAGGAACCAGGAATTTCGTCGCCAGCACGCTCCAGGTCTCGGTATCGAACGGTTGTTGAACCACGGCGCCTAGTGTGAGCGCCGACAGTCCAAGCATGGGCCAGGTAATTCGCTCCACTACGAATAAGCGTTGCCGCAGGACCATGGCCCGTCCTAAAAGGGCTACTACTACAACGCAAAAGGCGACGCGGTCGATCTCGTAGAAATCGATACTCTGGTGGCGCAGCAACATCGCGGTCAGCATCGCCAGGAAAACGAGCGGCGGGGCTATCAGGAGCACCTGCAGGGGACGCAGAGCGCTCTTTATTGCCCAGATCGAAAAATCACCGGGTCGGGGCCGCACCGCCGCCATTTCAATCGCTTCCATCATTGTCCGCTGCCCCGCGCAACCTCCAAAACAGTTTTCAGAAGAATCCGCAGGTCCGAAGCCAGACTCCACGTCCGGATGTATGCCCGATCCAGTTCTATGCCGCGCTCGCAGGAGGGATCGCGCCGGGCCGAGACTTGCCACAACCCGGTTATCCCGGGCGTCATGTCAAGGCGCGCCAGATGCTCGATTTCATATGCTGCAAACTCGTCCACTGGATGCGGCCTCGGTCCTACCAGGCTCATGTCGCCCTTCACTACATTCCAAAGCTGTGGCAGTTCGTCCAAGCTAAAGCGCCGCAACCATCCGCCGAGGCGAGTGATCCGAGGATCGTCCACCATTTTGAAAAATGGACCCGACCTCAGATTGCTCTTCCGCAACTGGTCTTTTAATGCATCGGCATTGAAGACCATGGTGCGAAATTTGTAACAGCGGAAAAGCTTTCCTTTTCGTCCCGCTCGCGGGGCGCGATAGAGAGTCGGTCCGCACGAGTCCAGTTTGATCAGGCCAGCAATTACAGCCAGTAGCGGAGATAGCAACATCAGAGCAATGCTCGCTCCAATCAAATCCACCAGTCGCTTCAGGACCAGCCTGGCTGCCGGTAATCGTTCCGCGTGCAAACAGATCACCGGCAAATCCGCGACGTGCTCAACTTCTCTTCGCTCTGGTATGCACCCGAATAGGTCAGGAACAATCTCTACGTCCAGATGCAAGCGCTGGGCTTCACGCAGCACCTGCAACGTAAGGCTGCGGTCGTGAGGCGCCGCGAGGATTACTTCGTCGACGAACCCGGTGCGTGCCAATCGTGCCAGATCGTTCACGCGTCCGACCACCGCGCCGCCTAATGGCCGGTCGTTATCCAGAAATCCGCATACGGTTCGGCCCGCTTCGGGATGTGCTTTAAGGTTTGCGGCAACCCGCTGCCCCACGGTTCCTGCCCCGACAATCAGAACATTTCGTACATTGGTCGCGGGCTGCGATCTCCGCTGCTGCCTTGCGCTTTGCCGACGCCACGTCCAGAGAGTGGCAAAATGTAACAAACCCACCGCAGCAAATAGGCCGCTGGTGGTCCAGGGAGTTCCCTGCAATCCTGAAGCGAAGCACAACAAAGCGGTCGCCCATAGAACGGACTTGCCCAGAATGGGGGCCTGCACGCGCCGCGGGCAATTCGCGCCGTGAAGACCTTCCGTATAGCCCATCAGGGTAATTAGCGCGGCATGAAGCAGGGCGATGCCTAAAAGGGATCGCGGCGATCCGGCCGCATACTGGAAAAGCCGCACGTGAGGGAAAATTCCGCGCAGCGGCACTTGCAATGCGCCGATCAGGAGCCAATTCAGGGCGACCAGCGCGAAGTCGGCCGCCATAGATCGCACCCACTTACCGGCAGTTCGGCTCTGTAAAGGGCCGGGCAAGATCAAGCTCAGCGTACCTTCCTGCTCGCGGTCCAGAACTCCTCTCGATATTTCAGAGATTTTCTCTGCCGCGCTCGGCCGCGTTGAGCGAACTGGCTTCTTGCCTTCATTCGATCGGTCCGCCGCGCCGCCGGGAATCAAGCGACTCCAGGCTTCGGTCTGCGGTTTTTGCTGCCTGGAATTAAGATTAGTAGTCGCCACTTCGAACCTATTTCAGGACGGTGTTGACATTCTGCGCGCGAACTCTAAGCCCTACCTACAACCGGCGATAAATCATCTCTGGAATCGGAAAGGCTCGGTCGCTTAAGACAATTCCCAGAAGGCGCGCCTGGGCCAGTTCCAGCTTTTCCTT
>DATBEI010000120.1:0-2431 GCA_036269595.1 Candidatus Sulfotelmatobacter sp. | reverse complement strand
CAATCCATCAAAGCCGGGCCGGGAGAGAACGGCGGCATCATGTGTCTGGATGGCCCTACCTTTGTCGCCACCGAAGGCTGGGATTGGATTCCCGCAGTTCGCGACCGTGACACCGGTATCTGGCAACCGGTCACGCTCACGGCAACTAACACCGTGAAAATCGGAGATCCGCAGGTAGTGACCTCCTTGCCTCTCCCCGATACTTCGCGCGCCGACATCGAAATCACAGTGCCGCTGAACAATGTTTCAAACTCGCCCGTGACCGGCACGTTGAAAGCCTCTTTCGGCGGCATCTCTGTGACCAAACAAATCACGTTGCCTGCCGGCGAGAGCACCGTAAAGTTGGCGCCTGCGGAGTTCTCACAATTGACGGTGCCGCATCCGCGCCTTTGGTGGCCCAATGGTTACGGCAAGCCGGACCTCTATAGGCTGAATCTGACTTTCTCCGAGGGAAATGCCGAATCCGACAGCAAAACGTTGCGCTTCGGAATTCGCGAAATCACTTACGAACTCAGCCTACTCGACAGCACCGGCCATCTCCGCCGAGTGGAATATTCGCCGACCACCGCGCGTCTGAAATCCGAACTCGTGGTCGACGTCCGCCATGAAGGCATGCGCCAGATTGCCGCCGCCGATCCCTTTCCTCCGTCGTTCCCGCCAGAGTGGAAAGAGGATTGGAAGTCCTGGGCGGCATCGCTCATGCCCGGCGCTGAACAATCTCCGTCAGTGAAAATGCTCGACGATACGAGAGCCTCTCCGTATCTTGTGATCAAGGTAAATGGCGTGCGCATCGCCTGTCGCGGCGGCAATTGGGGCATGGACGATTCCCGCAAGCGCGTTTCCCGCACGCATCTTGAGCCTTTTTTCCGTCTCCATCGCGACGCCAACCTCAACATCATTCGCAATTGGGTCGGCCAGAACACGGAGCAAACTTTCTACGATCTCGCCGACGAATACGGCCTGCTCGTCTGGAACGATTTCTGGGAATCCACTCAGAATTACAACCTCGAAGTCGAAGACCCCGCGCTATTTCTCGACAATGTCCGCGATACCATCCTCCGCTTCCGGAATCATCCATCGATTGTCGCCTGGTGCGGGCGCAACGAAGGCGTGCCCCAGCCCATTCTCAACGAAGGTCTCATTGCGCTGACTCGATCCCTTGACGGCACGCGCTACTACTTCCCCAGTTCCAATCAAATTAATCTGCAGAACAGCGGTCCTTACAAATACACGGACCCGACGCTCTACTACACGACGCTGAATCACGGCTTCTCGGTTGAAACCGGAACTCCGTCCTTCTCGACTCTCGAATCTTTCCGTGCGTGGATTCCCCAAAAAGATCAGTGGCCGATCAGCGACGACTGGGCCTATCACGACTGGCACCAGAGCGGAAATGGCGACATGGCTCCGTTCATGGCGCAAATGCAGGCTGAATTCGGCGCGCCCGAGAGCCTGGAAGATTTTGACCGCAAGGCTCAAATGCTCGACTACGTCGACCACCGCGCCATCTTCGAAGGCATGAACGCCCACCTCTGGGCCCCCAACAGCGGACGCCTCTTGTGGATGACGCAGCCCGCATGGCCCAGCAATACCTGGCAAATCTTAACTGCCGATTACGACACGCAGTCTTCGTTCTATGCTGTAAAAAAAGCTTGCGAGCCGCTGCATGCGCAACTCGATCTCTCGAATTACAACCTAGCCATCGTCAACACCACGAACGAATCGCGTCCGGCGCTGTCGCTCGCTGCGAACGTCTACTCCCTCGACAATAAGCTGTTGTTCCATCACGAAGAGAAGCGGGATGCCGCGGCTGATGCCGTTACTGATGGCTTCAATCTGGATTTGCCGCCGCTGTTTGCGTCGGAAGGAGTCGTGCTGGTGAATTTAGAGTTGCGCAACTCCACGGGCGAAGTCGTGTCCAGAAATCTTTACTGGTTGGCATCGGACGCTGCTTCCTATCGCCCTCTGAATCGTCTACCGTTGGCTTCCCTTGCAGCGACCGCCAAATCCGATCGCAATGGCGACGAAGTGCGAGTGCAAATTGAATTACGCAATACCGGGACCACAGCCGCCCTCGCCAACAAATTCACTCTGCTGAACGCCACTGACGGCTCGCGCATTCTTCCCGCTTACTACACCGATAACTACGTCTCGCTGCTACCTGGCGAAGTTCGCGAAATTGAAGTAGCCTATCCCGCGAAATCGGCAACCGGCCCAGTCCAATTAACCTTGCACGGATGGAATGTGAGCAAGCAGATGATTTCAATCCCGTAGCGAGTCATAGACTATTTGTCATCCTGAGCAAAGCGAAGGGATGAATTCACGTTTGAAGTGCAACAGTATGTTCCAAGAATACCTCGTTGGGGGTTTTGAAACCGAGGCATTTTCTGGGTGTGTCGTTGTAGCGTTGCAGGTAGAGGGCGAGTCGATG
>DATBEI010000101.1:0-2971 GCA_036269595.1 Candidatus Sulfotelmatobacter sp. | reverse complement strand
TCTCTTCGGTTTAAGAGTCTATTGTTTGTGAAGAGCTGTTGTCAGTGACCGCCGTCACTGTTAGTGCTAATACTTCACGATGGCGGCAAATGACTTTGGATCTAGGGAGGCTCCACCCACCAGCGCGCCGTCAATTTCTTCGTGCGACATGAGCGACGACACGTTTTCCGGTTTAACAGAACCGCCGTAGAGAATGCGCAGCTGTGCTGCGAACTCATCGCCGAAAATCTCGGTTGCTTCGCGCCGGATTACCGCATGGGCCTCGGCCGCGAGTTCCGGCGTTGCGGTTTTTCCCGTGCCGATCGCCCACACCGGTTCGTACGCGACAATCAGTCTGGCTGCCTTCTTCGCTGAGATTGCATGGAATGCCCGCACGCACTGCCGCCGCAGAACGTCGTCGGTGAGCCCGGCTTCGCGTTCCTGCAGCACTTCTCCCACGCAGCAGATGGGCGTGAGTCCCGCTTCCAGAGCCGTTTTCAGACGCAGGTTTACGGTGTCGTCGGTCTCGCCAAAGTACTGCCGCCGTTCAGAGTGACCGATGATCACGTGCGTCACGTTCAGCGCCAGCAGTTGCGCCGCCGACGTCTCTCCCGTGAACGCTCCTTCTTCTTTCCAGTGCACATTCTGTGCGCCAATGGCGACCTTCGATCCCTGCGCCGCTTCCAAGGCCGCCGGCAGATCCAGATAGGGCGGGCATACCACGATTTCGTCGCGATCATGCCCCGATACCAACGGCAAGAAATCGCGAAAGAAAGCACGAGTCTGGTCCGGGGTTTTGTACATCTTCCAGTTTGCGGCCATTAGTTTTTTTCTCATGAGTGAGCCTTTTCAATGCGGAATGAGGAAGCGGAATTCAAACGATTAAAGTTTTCAGCAGCACGCTGGTAAGCACGCACGGTGGAGACGTCGAATAGCACGAATCGGCAGAGCGTGACGTGCTTAGAGGCGGAGAGAGCTTCGAGCGTGGCAGAAATCGCAATCGGCGCCGCCTCGCTCACTGGATATCCGTAAGCGCCTGTCGAGATTGCGGGGAATGACAGCGAGGCAAGTCCTTGCTCGTCGGCCAGTCGCACCGATTCGCGGTGACAGCTTGCCAGAGTTTCAGCTTCGCGGTGCTGGCCACCGCGATAAACAGGTCCTACTGTGTGAACGACGTGTTTTGCGGCTAGTCGTCCGCCAGTAGTAATCACGGCCTTTCCGGCGGGGAGGGTTCCAATCCTGCCGACGATCTGCCGGCATTCGGCGAGGATCGCAGGGCCTCCAGCGCGATGAATTGCGCCATCCACTCCGCCTCCACCGAGGAGGGAAGAATTGGCCGCATTCACAATTGCGTCGGTCGTTTCCGCCGTAAGGTCTGCCGGTCCGTGGATTTCAATCCTCTTTCCCCGCTCTGGGTTCTCCGGGACTGCGTCGTCTCCGTCGAGTACAAGTCGGATTGTGAAGGTTTCCACGCTGCCGTCCAGGAGGGTCACGAACTTCCCCATCATTCTCGGGTTCGAAAGCCGCGACGTGCGCGGCCAAAATTTCGACGTCGTTCTACTTTTTGTCCGTCAGCGCTTCAACTCCAGGCAACTTCTTTCCTTCCAGGAATTCCAGAGATGCGCCCCCGCCAGTCGAGATGTGCGTGATCTTATCGGCCACATTGGCAGCATGTACCGCCGCAACCGAATCGCCGCCGCCCACAATCGAAATCGCGCCGCCATTGTCCGCCACCGCATGCGCAATCTTGAACGTGCCTCGCGAAAATCCCGGTACCTCAAACACTCCCATGGGCCCGTTCCACACGATCGTACGCGCGGTCGAGATTTCTTCCGAGAACAGTTCAATCGTCTTCGGACCAATATCGAGCGCCATTTTGTCGGCCGGAATGGGTTGGCCTTCGCCGATCTGCTGCACCACCGCGCCCGCTTCCGGTTTCATCGCGACTACGTGATCCATAGGCAGCAGGAATCGCAGGTTTCGCTTCTTCGCTTCCGCCAGCAACTGTTTCGCTAGATCAATTTTGTCGGCCTCTACCAGGGATTTGCCAATCTCGTGTCCCTGCGCCTTGAGAAATGTGTAGGCCATGCCTCCGCCGATGATCAGGGAATTCACCTTATCCATCAGATGCTTGATGACGCCGATCTTGTCGCCGACTTTCGCCCCGCCAAGAATCGCGACGAAAGGCTCCTCCGGATGCTCCAGCGCCTTGCCCAGGTATTTCAATTCTTTTTCCATGAGCAGCCCGGCGGCCGATTGCTTTACGAACTTTGTCATCCCTACGGTGGATGCATGCGCCCGATGCGCGGTGCCGAAAGCGTCATTCACGTAGTACTCGGCCAGGTTCGCCAGTTGCCGCGCAAACTTCTCGTCGTTGGCCTCTTCTTCCGCGTGGAAGCGCAAATTTTCCAGCAGCAGCGTCTGTCCCTTTTCCAGTTGAGTCGCTACCTCCTCCGCCTCGGGTCCAACGCATTCGGGACAGAATCCGACGTTCTCGCCGCGCGCCAGTTCCTTATCAAGCAACATGCGCAGCCGCTCCGCCACCGGCTTCAGGCTCATCTTCGGATTGGGCTTGCCCTTGGGGCGCCCCAGGTGCGAAGCCAGAATCAGGCGCGCCCCGTGGCGCAGCGCATATTCGATACTGGGCAAAGTTTCGCGGATGCGGGTATCGTCCATCACCCGCCCATCTTCCAACGGCACGTTGAAATCCACGCGCATAAAAATGCGGTTGCCGTTGAGTGGAAGATCACGAATGGAAAGCTTGGACATGGCTGGTCGTCCTTTTGCAGGCAGATAGGTGCGGGTGCCCCATCCTAACGTCGCGCTCTTTGCGACGTTAGGGTGGGTTCCGTTCTTTACAGGCCCTTACCGGCGATGTAGTTGATCAGGTCGCGCACGCGGCAGGAATATCCCCACTCGTTGTCGTACCACGAAATGACCTTGACGCAATTGCCGCCGACCACCAGGGTCATGGGCGAATCCACGATCGAAG